>JAMOSW010000120.1 GCA_027062725.1 Pyrodictiaceae archaeon
GCTGAGGGGTCTGTTGCTCGCCGCCAGGAGGAGGGGGTACCGGGTGGTGCTTCTGAGCGAGGAAGGCGGCCCCATCAATGCACACAGGGATGTCAGCTACGTGCTCGTGGTGGGCAGTAGGGTTGACCCCCCGAGAGACCTGCCTGTCGACGAGGCGTGGAGGATAGGCTGTATGCCATACCTGGCCTCCACGGTTGCAGCCTATATTAACCTAGAACTGCGCGCCATGAGGCAACTGTGGGGGCATGATGAGGGTTAAAAGCGGCCGGAGCCCGCCCCCGGCCATTACCCGCCAACGGGGCGGGGATGGGCTGAGCCAGGCCGCTGACCTCCCCCGCTCAGCGCGCCTCTCATCTCCTTGGCTTCTGTCAGCCACCACCGCCTAGCCGTGGATGGTATTCCGCGTGTTTGTTAGAGCGTTTTCCCTGCCTGTCAGGCTACGGCTCTAGTAGCTTCTAAAGGTAGCACCTTGGCAGTAGGCTCTGGGGAGAGGGGTGACCGGAGCAAATAGACGGAAGGGGGGTGGCGAGGAGGTGGGCCGCGTACTCGTAGCAATAGCGCTGAGCGACGAGGAGGCGAGGGCGCTAGAGGCGGTCGCGAGGAGAAAGGGAGAGGACCTGGGCACGGTGCTGGAGGAGGCTCTCCGCCTCTACCTCTATGCGGTCGAGGGGGCCGCCGCTAGTACTTCTTCGCGACCCTTATACTCGTCACAGCAGGCTGGCCGCATACGGGGCACCGTCTCCCCTTGACCCACTCCGGCTTCTCAAGCGGCGAGCCCAACACTCCAGCCTCGACCATCTCCTCTAGGCGGAGGCCGCACTCCTGGCGACCGCACCAGGGCAGCTCCACTATCCCCCGTTCCTCCTCTAGGATCTTCCTAGCCTCCTCCACGGTCTCGACACGGCGGACCTTTGTCTCTAGCCACTTCCAGGCTCGGTTACGGAGCTCACTCCTTATCTCCTCGAAGAGCTTCTCCAACTCCTCTTGGACGCGGGAGGCCTCCACCTTGCGCTTCTCCAACGTGTCGCGGCGGACCAGGACGAGGCTGCCCTCCCTTGCCTCCCTGGGGCCGAGCTCTATCCGGACCGGGACGCCGCGGGCCTCCCACTCGTAGTACTTCCTGCCCGGCCTCACGTCCTCACGGCGGTCGACACGGTACCGTATCCCTGCTTCGCGGAGCCTCTCCTCTAGCTCGTTCAGAGCCTTCTCGACCCTGGCAGTGTCCTCCTCGCTGCGGGCGGGTATGGGTATCACAACAACCTGTATTGGCGCCACGTTCGGTGGCAGCACGGGACCGCGGTCATCACCATGGATCGCTATGAGGGTGGCTATGACGCGGTCGCTGAGGCCGTAGCTCGTCTGCCAAGCGTAGTCGATGAGCTCGTCGCGGCGCTGGAACCTGACCTCGAAGGGTATGGTGAAGTTCTGGCCTAGGTGGTGAACCGTGCCTATCTGGAGGACACGGCCGTCGGGCATCACGGTGTCAAACGCTACAGTGTAGACTGCGCCGGCGAACTTGTCCCACTCGGGCCTCTTGCTTATAACGTAGGGTATGCCTAGCTCGTCGAAAATCCTCTTGTAGAGCCCTATGGCTTCCTCCACCTGCCGGTCGGCGTCCTCGAAGCTGTCATGAACCGTGTGCGCCTCCTTGAAGGTCGTGACCTCGCGGAGCCTTATCAGCGGCCGCGTAGCCTTTGTCTCGTATCGGAAGATGCTCACTACCTGATAGAAGAGCCGGGGCAGGTCACGGTAGCTCTTGATCCAGAAGCTCTCCATGTACGAGATGCTTGTCTCGCTAGTCGGCCTGAGAGCGAGCTTCACGTCAAGGGGCTCCCGGCCCCCATGAGTCACCCAGTAGACCTCGGCCTCGAAACCGCGGACATGCTCGCTCTCCTTGCGCAGGAGGTGCTCTGGTATCAGCAGCGGGAAGAGGACCTCCTCGTGACCCGACGCATCAAGCACCGACCTAATGAGGTCCACCACGCGCCGCCTTATCTGGAACCCGTACGGCCTCCATACCCCCATACCCTTCACAGGGTAGCGGCCATAGTCGTAGATCTCGGCCTCCTCTAGCACCCAGTCGAACCACCTGGAGAACTCCTTGCTCCACCGCTCACGGCTGGGCGCAGCCAACCCCGCCTTACCCCTCACCGCGGCTACACGGCGGCAGGCTAGATACTCTCCCCCAGGGGGCCAGAGAGCTGCAGGCGAAGAAAACAGGAGGATGCACCAAGGGGCTTGGTTGGGAGCAAGAAGCTGGGGCCACGAGTGCCCCCGGGACACGTGTCCACCAAAAACCGGATTTGAGGGGCCTGGGGCTCCTGGGCTTGGGGTGTAGCGGGGCTAGCCGGGCAGCAGCAGGATAGCTATCAGCAGGCCGTAGATCGCTATACCCTCGCCCAGTGCCACGTAGATCAACGTACGGCCGAACATCTCGGGCTTCTCGGCTATCACGCTAACCGAGACGGCGCCTATCCTGCCCACAGCCACGCCAGCGCCAATGCCCGCGAGGCCTATGGCGAGGCCGGCGCCGACACCTTTGAGGCCGTCGCCGGTACTGGTGCCTGCAGCAGCCTGCTGTGCATAGGCCACACTGGAGAGCGCCAGCACGAGGCCCAGGAGGAGAGCCGGGAGCAGCCTGGCCCTGGACAACATTCAGCACCCTCCCTAACGATTCTCTATGCTCTACCGGAACCACCCCCACCCGCTGGCTAGATAAAAACTTAATCGCAAAGACGTGGCCTTGGCTAAGCCCTGGGAGTTACACCCCCGTACACGAGGAGCCCCTTAGAGACCGCCGAGGAGGCAAGGGAGGCGCTCAGGGATGCCACGCGTAGCGCTAGTCTATAGCCTCGATGACGCAGCCGGCAGAGGCGCGGCAGAGAAACTACTGGAGCCCATACAGGGAGAGCCATGCAGCGCACCAATGGCGGCAACCTGTGTCCGCCTCCCGGACCTAGAGGCTGTGCTGGCAGGCTACCGTGGCGAGACCGTCGAGATGGAGTACCTCGACGAGAGCCTAGCAGCCTTTAGCCCCGAGGCCTACATAGTGCTCTCGAGGCACGCAAGCACCAGCGGGAAGCCCACACTGAGCCTCCACTACCCGGGCAACCCAGGGCCCCAGGCACAGCTAGGCGGCCGTCCAAGGGAGCTAGCCTACACCTGGCCCCGCCTCTTGTCGCTCCTCGCTAAGACATACCACGAGGAAGCCGCACGGCTCGGCCTCCTGGAGAGGTACAGCTTCAGCCTAGAAGCGACCCACCACGGCCCCACAAGCCTCCGGAGGCCGATTATCTTCATCGAGATAGGCAGCACCGAAAACGAGTGGCGCGACGAGAGAGCACAGGAGGCCATGGCGGCGGCTGTGCGCCGCACGCTCCAGCTGCTGGCCGAGCGGGGCGAGGAGGCACTCCCCACGGGCTGCAGAATAGCCGTCGGCGTCGGAGGCACACACTACCCAGAGAAGCATACGAGGCTCCTGCTTGAGAGGAAATTCTGCTATAGCCACATATTCGCGAAGTACGTCCTCTCAGACCTCGACGAGGACGTGCTGGCGCAGGCAGTGGATAAGAGCAAAGACCCCGTAGAGGGCTTCGTCGTGCTCAAGGTGCCTGGCAGGGTGAGAAAGCTCATAGAGGCATACGCGGCAAGAAGAGGCCTCGAGGTGTGGAGAAACCCGTGACCCCTTAGAAGGGCCGGGGCTAGAGCTAGGCTAGGCCACCGGTACTACCGCTGGTAGCCTGGCGCTTCCTCTCCAGCCTCTTCTTTATCATCTTGAGCCGTATCACTTCCTCCCTCATACGGTCGTCGAGCACCAGCTTGATGTATTTTATGTTCTCCTGCGTCCTAGGTATTATCACGTTGTCCAGGGTGTTTATCTGGCGCTGTGTATCCCTCAGCTCGGCCAGGAGCCTTCTCAGCGAATACTCTATCTCAACGACCTTTAACAGAGCCTCAACCGCCTCGAGCAGCTTCTTCCTAGCCTCAATTATAGAGGGGCTCAGCCTAGCCACCGCGCCCGGAGGATCAGGCAGCGTATGGGGCAACAGCTTCAGCTCAGGCACCTTGACCGCGAAGAGCACCCTGGTGCCTATGTCGACGAGCGTGGATGGTGGTGTCTCTTCGGCCGCAGACTCCACCTGGGGCAAGCCAGTGTTGCTAAGGCCAGCCATGTAGAGCCGGTAGGCCTCCATGAGTTTACTTGCGGCCTCCTCATAGGCCCTCTTGTACTCCTCGCTAGTCTGGCGGACGTAGAGTATGAGAACGTCACGCTTCTCTTCGAGGACACGGCGTATACGCTTAAGGGACTTGAGCTCGCTACGGAGACGTATTAGGTTTATCTTTGTGGGGAGGACACGGTCCCCAAAGAAGCTCATGCCGTCTTCGCCTCCGCCTCAGCTGCAATGCGGCGCCTACGGTACTTCGGGTGGTACTTGCGGATGTACTCGTCCTTGATACGGTAGAGCTCACTCTCCGGCAGCACCGCCAGTATCTCCCAGGCTATGTCGAGAGTCTCCTCTATGCTGCGGTTCTCGTAGAAGCCCTGCTTAATGAACCTCTGCTCGAACAGTTCCGCGAAGCGCAGGTAGCGGCGATCAACCTCGCTTAGGCTCTCCTCGCCAACTATCGCGGCGAGGCTGCGTAGCTCCACGGCACGGCTGTAGGCTGCATAGAGCTGGTCCGCAACGTTGGCATGGTCTTCCCTGGTGCGGTCGAAGGCCTCGCCCTTTAGACGCGAGAGACTCATCAGCACGTTGACTGGCGGGTAGATGCCCCTGTTCCAGAGCTCACGGCTCAGCACTATCTGGCCCTCGGTTATGTAGCCCGTGAGGTCGGGTATCGGGTGGGTTATGTCGTCGTTAGGCATTGTGAGTATTGGCATCTGGGTTATGCTGCCTTTCTTGCCCTGTACACGGCCAGCGCGCTCGTAGAGGCTGGCGAGGTCGCTGTACATGTAGCCGGGGTAGCCCTGCCTGCCTGGCACCTCCTCGCGGGCCGCGCTTATCTCACGTAGAGCCTCAGCATAGTTAGTCATATCGGTCAATATGACAAGGACGTGCATGTCCTTCTCGAACGCTAGGTACTCTGCCAGCGTCAGCGCGACACGGGGGGTGACAAGGCGCACCATGGGCGGGTCCTCTGCGAGGGTGAGGAACATCGCTGTCCTCTTTATCGCGCCGGTCTCCTCGAAGAACTTTCTGAAGAACATGGCCTCATCGTACATGACGCCTATTGCTGCGAATACGACGGCGAACTCCTCGCCCTCGCCTCTTACAGTCGCTTGCCTGGCTATCTGCGCCGCGAGCATGTTGTGGGGGAGGCCGCTGCCGCTGAATATGGGCAGCTTCTGGCCTCTAACCAGCGGGTTCATACCGTCTATGGCGCTGATACCGGTCTGTATGAAGTCCTCGGGGTAGGCGCGGGCCGCCGGGTTCAGGGGGTCGCCGTTTACGTCTCGCCACTCGCCATGTATAACCGGCGGACCGCCGTCAATAGGCTCGCCGAGACCATTGAATACTCTACCAAGCATCTCCTCAGATACCTTGACCTCCAGCGTGCGCGCGAGGAACCGTACCTTTGTGCCCATGGGTGTTATGCCGGTCGTGCCTTCGAACACCTGCACAACAGCGTAGCCACGGGCGGTCTCCAGCACACGGCCGCGCCGCTTCTCCCCGGTAGGAAGCTCAACTTCCACTATCTCGTCGTACGCAGCGTCACTGACGCCATCCACTACCAGCAGGGGGCCGCGGATCTCGCGTATAGATGTATACTCGCGGACCACGCGCTCCATGACGTGACCACCTCTCCACACGGGGGATCCGGACCAAGTGGGCTTCACAAGGTAAAGATGTGGGCTCTAGGCAGCTACTGTCTGCGCCTTGTACTCCTTTACTGCCTCATCAAGCTTGGCTAGTATTTCGTTCAACAGCTTGTCTATCTCCTCAACCTTGTCGTTTGGCACCTTGTAGCGGGTCATAACTAGTTCGCGGAGCAGTGTGCCAAGCTTCTCGCGGATATACTTGACTGGGACACCCTCCTCTACAGCCCTCATTGCCGCATGGTAGAACTCCATTATTGCGTATAGTTGCTTCCACTGCTTCTTGGGCGCCGCGAAGGCATCTATGGGGTCAAACGCGTTCTGCTGGAGGAAGCCCTCGCGGAGCAGCCTCGCGGCCTCAAGTATCAGCTTGTCCTTCTCGCTGAGGCCCTCGGTGCCGACTAGCCTAACTATCTCCTTCAGCTCGTCCTCGCGGAGCAGCAGCTTATACGCCTCGTCACGGTACTGTTTCCACCTGGGGTCTATGTTCTCCATCCACCACTTAGCCACAAGATCCACGTAGGCAGAGTAGCTCATTATCCAGTTTATCGCCGGGTAGTGCCTACTGTATGCGAGCCTGGCATCCAGCGCCCAGAAGACACGGATGAACCTCTTGGTGTTAGCGGTGACAGGCTCTGTGAAGTCGCCGCCGGGCGGCGACACGGCACCGACTATAGTCACGCTGCCTATTCTCTTCGGGCTGCCGGGTACTTGCGCACGGCCTGCGCGGCTGTAGAACTCAGCCAGCCTGCTCGCCAGGTAGCTGGGGAAGCCCTCCTCGGCGGGCATCTCCTCGAGGCGGCCCGCTATCTCGCGCAGCGCCTCTGCCCAGCGGCTCGTCGAGTCAGCCACAAGGAGCACGTCGTAGCCCATGTCGCGGTAGTACTCGGCGATTGTCACGCCGGTGTAGATGCTTGCCTCACGTGCAGCCACGGGCATGTTGCTAGTGTTCGCGATAAGAATGGTACGCTCTAGCAGTGGCCGCCCAGTCCACGGGTCCTTGTACTTCGGGTACTTCTGCAACGCCTCGGTCATCTCGTTGCCACGTTCACCACACCCAATGTAGACTATGACTCGGGCATCGCTCCACTTCGCTAGGCTATGGAGGGTCACCGTCTTACCGCTGCCGAAGGGGCCGGGTATAGCGCCGGTACCACCCTTCGCCATAGGGAAGAAAGTGTCAAGCACCCTCATGCCGGTTATCAGAGGCAGAACTGGGTCAAACTTGCGGGCAACAGGCCTGGGGCGACGAACAGGCCATTTATGCATGAGCTTGAGCTCCTTCTTCTCGCCGCCAGGAGTCCGAACGACAGCTATCGTGTCGGTTACTGTGTAGTCACCCTCACCTACAATGTCCTCGACCACGCCGCTCACATCCGGCGGCACCATTATCGCATGCCTTATCAGCGGCGTCTCCTGCACATAGCCCAGCACGTCACCGGGCCCGACCTTGGCGCCCGGCCGGATCTCCTTGTTTGGCTCGAAACTCCACTTCTTGTCCCTAGGAAGCGTGGGCACCTTAATACCACGCTTGATGAACGGCGACTTTGCTACCTCCTTGATTGCAGACAGCGGCCTGCCGATACCGTCCAGGATGCTCTGGAGAAGCCCGGGCCCAAGCTCTATGCTGAGAGGAGACCCTGTACCATAAACGGGCTCGCCGGGCCGGAGACCTGTTGTGGTCTCATACACCTGTATGAACGCGAGGTCGCCGCTCATACGGTTAATCTCGCCCACCAACCGCTCCTCGCCGACCTCAACCATCTCGTACATCTGTGCGCCTTTCATGCCCTCAGCAACTACGAGCGGGCCCGAGACCCTCACTATACGTCCAACCACGGGCAAGACACATGCACCTCATGCTGCCATACGGCCAGCTCCGCGACCAACCCCGGGGGCAAGAGCACGGTATTCGTGAAGGGCGGCCCGGGTGGGCCAGAGAGATACCAAAACCGTAAGTCTCGTGAGGGGTATCTAGGCGCTCTCCCCGAAGAGCTCCCGGGCTATAACTGCCCTGGCCTTGTCTATAACGTCCGCTAGCACTTTTTCAAGAGTGTAGTCTAGGACTACACCGTCACTAGTTATAGCTATGAAGCCGCCGTAGCCGCTCCTTGTCTCGCCGCTGACCTCGAGGCCTAGTTTCTTTGCGAGACGGCTTACTAGCTCGCGGTCACGCTCTACCGGAACTATCTTTGCGTTGCCACCGCTTCTCTCCTTCGCCTCGCGGAGCAGCCTCTCTATGAAGCTCTCATACTTCTCCCGGGAGACATAGTCCGGCAGCTTCGCGAGTGCCTCATTGAGGACCTCGTCGACCTTCGCCGCACGGAGCTTCGCGAGCTCACGGCGAAGCTCAACCTCGCGGGTAGCCTCGGCACT
>JAMOSW010000121.1 GCA_027062725.1 Pyrodictiaceae archaeon
CAACTACGACCATGCCGGATGCCATGGCTTCTAGCGCTGTTATGGAGAAGGCCTCCATATGAGACGTCAATAGAAGTACGTCACCTGCCCAGTAGACGCTCCTAAGAGCCTCCCGCTCCATGAAGCCCCGGAGCTCTACACGGAGGAGCCCATTACTGTGTCTTGCGGCTTCCTCCTCTACTCTCTCACGGAGAGGGCCGTCGCCTACAATTACGAGAGTTATGCGCCTGCCCAGTAGCTCTGCGGCGCGCCTCACAATCCTAGGTGCCGTGTGGACAGCCTTGCGCCGAGTGAGGCGGCCGACAACTACAACGACGCTCTCGTCCTCGTCAATGCCGAGCCTTCTCCGCGCCCTTTTCCTTTCCTCAGGCTCAGGGGGACGCCAGAACTTAGGGTCAACGGCATTAGGTACCACGTAGACGGGCTTCAGGCGAAGCCCCCTGCCGAGAACACGGCGTGTATCATCGGCGACGACGCTGCTGACAGCGATAAAACAGTCTATCCGGCGTAGCTCGCGGCGCAGAATAGGGAGCAGAGCCCTAGCAACGGGGTTACTCCACGAGAAGAGAGAGTGGTTGGTCGCTACTACCGGGACGCCCCGGATACCCCGTGAGAGATTCGCGAGTGCGAGCCCCAGAGGAGAGTAGAGGCTATGCACATGCGTTATATCAAAGCCGACCTTTTTGTATATAGCGTTAGCCTCTATCAATGCGCCTGGGCCCAAGCTGATATGGTGAGCCTTAATGTAGAAACGACCGTGAAGCCTATGTACAGCATAGGGTCTAGCTGGCTCATGACCACCCCACTCATACTTCCTATAGTCGTGGGTGAACACGTGGACCTCGTGGCCAAGCCTTACGAGCCTAGTAGCGAGCTCGTCGATGTGGGTCTCGATGCCGCCAACCTTCGGGTAGAACCAGTCAGACACTACTGCGATCTTAAGGCTTTCCAAGCCTTCATGCCTCCAGCAGCTACCAGCCCCATAGCACCCAGCAGCGTCCCCAGACCATAGGAGATAAGCCGCTCTATTAACGTTACCGCTATGGCGTCACCCGGCGACACACCTAACGCGACGAGTACAGCAGTAAGTCCACCCTCGACGATACCAAGCCCACCCGGGGTTACAGCCAGCAACCCTATGCCAGCATAGAGCACAGAAACACCAATGTACCTCACAAGATCCATTTCGACTCCCAAAGCCTTCCCTATGAAGTAGAGCCTAAGAGCATCAAGGAACCACACCATGACGCCGAACAAGACGCCTATTGCTAGAAGAACCTTATTGCTGAGCATGTCGCTGAACCAAAGCGTCTCTGAGCTATCATATCGCAGCCAACCACGCCTCTCAAGACGAACCATTGCAGCATGAAAAAGTCTATCCCAGTAACGATAGATAATAAGAAGAGCAAGGAATATCGCCGCAGAGATAGCAGCAAGATACTCACTACTCTTAAGATCATATATGCCGTAGAGAGCAGTAAACACCACAAGCACTACAATGCCTATAGCCTCTGTTGCGCGCTCGAACGCGACAACATTTATCACCGATGGCAGGCTGAGGCCGTACCTTCTAGCGATGAAGGCCGCTCGGACGAGCTCGCCGCCTGCACGTGCACTGGGCGTTATATTGTTCACAAACATGTTCATCAGATAGGCTATGTACGAGTCACGGAGAGACACGTGCACGCCCTGCCAATGCATGACTATGACGGTGCGCAGGGCGTATACAAGCGTAGAGGCTATGTAGACGGCTACAGCGGCACTTACATGCACCTTGTTAGATGCCGAGATTAGTGCCAGCGCGTTCCTCAGCCAAGCCAGCGTTGCCCCCAAGCAGGAACTCCCGATACGTGGCTGCGCACGGCAAACCCGGAGGAAATATAAAATAAAGAAGTCTTACCGCTATATACCGAGATACAGAGCGCGCTATATCCTTATTATCAGGCTCTTAGGCACACCGTCATAAAGCACGGCTACTATTTTGGCCTCTATGTCGGCCTCTGCGAGCTTCTCTACATCCCTACGTATTGACTGAAGCTTAGCTATCTTAGCGTTAATGTACTCGGCCAGCTCCTCTAACGTATGGAGCTCGGTCTCAGCACTAGGATTTATCATTATAGTTATCTTGTCGAGGTTTATTATAGTCTCGGTGCTCGACTGGACCTTAGCCTCCTTGCCGACGAGGCTCATTATGAGGCTACGGAGGCGCTTGTCCTGCTCACTTTTAGCTCTGAGCTCCTCAATTAAGCGGAGCAGCTCGCCAAGCTTCTTTCGCAAGTCAGTCAGCTGGGCATCTATGTATGAGAGAAGCGCTTTCGGAGTAGGGAACTCGCGCAGCCCGGTCTCCATTCTTGCCCACCCGCTACACTACCGTGCCAAGAACGAAGGTTTTGAACAAAAATAGTTAGTCCCATAGGGTGCTATGAATATCTGGACTGAGCGGCTAAGCCGCTAGAACTCTTCTTCTGTAGTGAACCGCTCCAGCACCTTCTTGAAGTAGGTCCTTACTACCACTACCATGACTATAGCGAACACTGTTATTGCTATTAGGTTCGAATACCTCATCATGACTGTTAACGGCTTCGGCGCTAACACGATAGTGGTCTTAAACGCGGAAGTCAGAGATGCTGTTATGCATGTCGGGTTGTAGCCTGAAGCCTCCACACATATCCGGTACGAGCCGTAAGGCACCGTCGCCTCTGCGGCACCATCGGGCGTCGATATCGTCGTCGCGCTGTACCTCAAGTCAAGTCCGGTAAAGGTCACGGTTGCGCCACCGACCGGCTGGCTAACATCGTTTACTACATACACAATAGCCTTAATGAGAACCCTTGGAATCGCGAGCTTCATGGTTTTGTTTGAAGGCTTCACAATCTTGCTTAGCTTCTGGTAGATGTTGTGCTTCGATACAAATGTTATGTTAGAACCTTCTAATAGCAGTGGCAGTGTTATCGTAGGCTCCGTGCCCTTCGCTAGCGTTGCTACGAGTCTCCCGTCAAGAATGACACTAATGTCGTCAATAAGCTTCCGGTCTGGAGAGAACGGGTCATAGATTGTTATATTAGTGAGCCTTCTTATAGTCGTAGTGTTGAGCTTAATGCTGGTATTTGCTACTAGCTCTATTCTCTCCTCTACAGTCTTATAAAGCGGGAATGGTAGTTTCTTGCTGACCGGGATCGCCTTGATAGTGTAGTTGCCTCTGGTTAGTGTGAAGTTTACCTTTGTGCCCTCCCTCTCAGCGATGGGCCTAGTGGTGTTAGCCGGATAAACCTGGAAGAGGGTTTGCACCGGTTTGCCAGCCTCATCGACTAGCATGACACTCAATATGTAGGGCAGGGGCTCGAGCTGTAGTCTTGTTTCAACAAGTAACGAGTTTACCTCAACATCTACGCGCATCTCTCTATAGAAGGGTTTCTCCCCATACGTCGGCACGGGCTTCACAGCTATAACCGCGGGGCCGCGATACTCGGTTGAGAACGCTATTCTACGTGGCGTCGACGCTGTCGGTGCGTCGGCTTCAGCTCGACCCAGGACCCTACCGTCCGGCGTCTCCAGGGTTACGATAAGCTTGTCGTTGGGCTTAGGTCTATACCTTGACTCAAACACTACTCTGACTAGTGCGTCCAGCCTCTCAAGGTCAATGACCATCTCCGGCTTCTCCAGTGTCACGTTAAAGCTGGCAGCATAGGGAGCGTAGTATATGCCGGAAAGGTCGGTAACGTGTATCTCGTAGCGGCCGGGCTTCAAGCTTAGCGTTACTGTTGAGTTTGCTGCGGTGACTATGAGTGTATTATTGTAGTGCAGCTCTTCGCTGGCAATATCGACCTTTATCGGCACCGGAGGCGGGCCGCCGGTATAGGTGTCGTTGAACACTAGTTTGACGTTGAGCGGTTTTAGGGGCGTTTCAACAGTAAAGCCCTCTAGCAATGTACTGGCATTGACTACTACTGTCGTTGTCGCGTGGATATGGTCGAGTGGGTTAACTGCTAAAGTCACTGTTAGTATTGGTATGGTCTTTATCAGTGCCTTACCGTCTCTGCCGACAGTAGTGCCGCTGATAACGTTGATACGCTTGTTGCCCACCTCTACATAGCCTGTATAGTTCACAAGGAAGCTCTTTATCGGGCGTCCTAGCTCGTCGACGACACGCAGGGAAGCTGTAGTCAGCATGTACGGCCTTAGGCTACTGAGGGTGCCGTTAGGTACTGTATTGGCTATGCTTGCTACGGCGAGTAGGCCCTCGCCGCTGGTTCCCAGCACTAGGGCCCCGTCGCGGAAGGCTAGTGTGGTAAAGCTGTAGCCTACCTCTATGTAGGGTAGTCCGCCGCTATACGTGTATGGCGAGGCTATCTGTCTGGCAGGGTCTAGGTAGGCGATAGCCAGGTTCCCGGTGCTTGTCGCTGCAGCTATAACGTATGTGTCTGTCCTATTGATGGGTATGATTCCTAGTGCCGTGGCGGGGCCGCCGGCGTTGAGGCTCCAGACAAGCTCGTAGCTTCCCGACATGTTGGCTAGCACGAGTATGATGCCCTGGGAGGAGGCTACTGCTAGAAGTCGCCCATCAGGGGACACTGTGGCACTTGTGACTGACCCAGTGAAGTAGTAGTACCTTGTTAGGTTGGCTAACTGCTGCAAGGTCTTAGAGTCGAACACTGTTATAGCTAACATAGTGTCTGCAGAGCTCTGGAGAGGCTGTGCTATCACAAGATATAACTTATCGCCTTTATTGAACGCCAGTAGTATGCGCAGGTCAGTAGTTGACACGTTGTAGTTGATAAGCCTGAATGATGGCGAAAGCGGAGCTACACCGGCCTCAACAAGATAGAGACGGTACGCACGCTGCCTGCTAGGACAGATTGTCGGAGCTGCTCCACGTGTAAGGACCAACGGCTTCCTCAGTATATAGAGGTCTTCGCGCGTCTTAATCGTGTTCGACTTTGCCACCGTAAAGCTGTAGCAGGTTCCATTAATATCAACGTATATCACTACTTGCTCGAAGCTGCTCGGTAGCGGCACATTAAAGCTGCCAGTGTCAGTGGTTACTGTGGAGCCTACGAAGGCCCCGAGTATCGGGTCAACAACATATACGGTTGCATTTGCAAGTGGTTTTAGAGTGCCGTTTACATCCTCGACGAATATGACGCCGGCAAGTGTGGCAGCAGCGGTTGCGTTAACGACGCGGCTCTCAGCAACTAGTAGCGCCTTTCGGCCTATGTCAAGCCCTTCCTGGTCCAGCGTATACACAGTGACGAGATCCAGCGGGTCTATGTTTTCTTGGCGGGTAGGCAGTAGGTTGCCGACCCTTAGCCTAGCCTCATACCAGCCAAGTCTCGAAGGGGCGAATGCGTATAGCGTCCTAGTGCCGCCCGTGTCGGCTAAGACAAAGAGGGTTGTATTGATGAACGTCGCTGCCAATGCTTTGCCAGGTATAGCGAACTCTCTAGTTAAGCTACTTGTCAGGTTTATTATTGAAACCTCGCCGCCGGGCAGTATGACTGCCGCGTATGCAGGGTTTTTGAGAGAATTGACTGTCATGAGCTGTGGCTGCGCTGCATATAGCGCCAGGCTCCTCACAGTCAGGTTAGGCAATGGTGCTGCGGCTGCGAACGTTGCCTCAAGGAGTTTTGCGCCCCCCTCATCGGCCGACAGAATGTAGAGAGCTTTGCTTGTATTCCATAGCTGGAGTATCGATGAGCCCTCCATGATTTTAGCTGTAAGGGGTAGTGCCGTATCCCCTTGCGCATAGCTCATCGGCGCTAGAGCCATTACGATAACAAGGACTGTGGCAGTGCCTACTACGAGTGCGGCTCTCACGGCTATTGCACCCCCGTTGGCATTCATCCCCTTGCTTATGGGCCCTCTCGCAGTCAGCCACGTGCGTGGAGGGGACCTCCTTAGGGTATTAATTAGTGGGGCACGCGGGTAAGGTAAGTATTAATGCAGTTTCCGCGGGCCCGTCACTCTACGGGTAATTAGCGCGCCCGGCCCCTAGTCCAGGTGTGCATCTACCGGAGGGTGGCGCTTACCGGTTCCACATGGTGGGGCGCTTTGCCGGCGCTTAGGCTCAGACTGGGGCTCCTCCGTCGCGGGAGAAAAGGAGACGAGGAGCAGAGTGAGGAGCGTGAAGAAGAGACTGAGGCTAAGACGAAGCCTGCTGCCGACGTGCTTGGTGTGGCGCCAACGTTTGCGGCTATAACTGCGGCCAAGCTGCTCAATACAAGGGATTACGACGAGGTAGAGTCGTATCCCCTCGAAGAGCCGTGGGTCTATGCTAGGATACTCCGCCATAAGCAGACGAGCGAATACATATACTATGTTTACGAGATCCCATTGACGCCGCGTGAGCGGCAGCTCTATTCCCAGATAATGGATGCGCTATACTGGGAGATACAGCCGCCGCCTGGCGATGTCGATACTATAACTTACTTCTACCGTGAGGCTAGGCGTATTGTGCGCACGTTCCAGATAAGGATGGGCCGCACGCCCGGCATCTCTTGGCGCAAGATACTCTACTACGTGACGCGTGATGCTGTGGGTTTCGGCCCAATAGACCCCCTGATGAAGGACCCTGAGATAGAGGATATATCTTGCAACGGTGTCCGAAGACACATATATGTCTGGCACCGGCGTTATGAGTACATAAAGACGAACATAATCTTCGATCGTGAAGATGACCTTGACAACCTGGTGGTGAAGCTAGCGCATATGGGCGGCAAGCACATCTCTGTAGCCTTCCCGGTTGTTGACGCGATCCTACCTGGCGGTCACCGTCTTGCTGCAACGTATAGAAAAGAGGTTACAACAAGCGGCAGCACATTCACTATCCGTAAGTTCCGAGAGGACCCATTAACGATAGTCGACATGGTTATGGGTAACACGTTGAGCCCGGATATAGCTGCCTACTACTGGGTCCTAATGGAGCACAAAAGACCGGGCATGGTCATGGGTGTAACGGGTTCTGGTAAGACGACTACAATGAACGCCCTGCTAACACTGCTAAAACCGTCGGTAAAGGTTGTGTCAATAGAGGATACGCCTGAGCTCAAGCTGCCGCTTGAGAACTGGGTGCAGCTAATACCCCGTATGAGCTATGGTTTCGGGGCTGAGGGCCGGAACGAGATAACACTCTACGACCTCATACGTATAAGCCTGCGTTACCGCCCGGACATTATAGTAGTCGGCGAGGTCCGTGGCGAGGAGGCATACGTACTCTTCCAGGCAATAGCGACCGGTCATGGTGGCATGACAACGCTTCACGCTGAGAATATAGATGCTGCAGCGAAGAGGCTCACTAGCCCGCCAATGAACATACCGCGCGGCTACATACCTTTGATGAACTTTGCGTTGCTCATTAGGCGTGTGGAGATAGTTGATAGGGAAACTAAGCGGACGCGTATAGCACGCCGCATAACCTACACATGGGAGATACGTGATTTCGGTAATTATGTGGTTGTCCACAAATGGAACGCCTATACGGACGAGCATGAGACATACTTTGACAAGAGCTTCCTCCTAAAGCACATAATGGATCTTGTTGGCTGGTCCGAGGACGAGCTCCGAAACGAGCTAAACCGTAGGTCAACGGTAATCCGGTGGCTTGCCGCGAAAAGGATGAGGAGCTACCATGATGTCGCTAGGGTTGTGAGAGAGTACTACCAGAACCCAGAGAGAGTCTACAATAAGGCTGTCTCCGAGCTGAGCGAGATGGGTAGCGGTGCGGAGGGTGTGTCGCTCATCTAGTCAATACTGCATTGCGTATCGATGGTCTTCGGGATGAGGAGAGGAGGTGGCACGGGCTTGTCGGCGGCGAGGCAGCGTGCTGGAGAGATGCGTGGCACAAGCATAGTAGATGCCATGGCTTTAGCGGTGTTCGGCTCTATAGGCGAGCGGTTGGCGGCCACGTTTAAGCTACATGAGTCGCTTCGCCGTGCTGGGCTTAACATACACCCACGGCTCTATATGGCCCGTGTATTATTCTATATGTTTACAGCGCTGCTTGTCCTTGTTACTATAGACTTCTTCGTTCTTCTGTTCGCAGAGAATCTGATAGTCAAGGTTGTGTTTGCGTTAGCGACGTTAATGGTGCCACCTATAATACTGGCTTGGGGGCTCTACTATCCCGAAGCGAAGGCCTCAGAGAGGGCCATGAAGACAGAGCTGGAGTTCCCGTTCTTCGCTGCCTACATGACGGCGATGGCGTATGGTGGTGTCAGCCCCGAGAAGCTGATAGAACGGTTGACGCAGATACGGGTCTTCAAAGCCTTGCGTGAGGAGGCATTGCGAGTCATACGCGACGTGAAGATATTTGGTCAGAATATACTGGCGGCGCTTGAAAGGAACGCTCTATGGCACCCCTCCAGACTCTACAGGGACTTCATGCTAGGCTATCTAACTACTATACGGACCGGCGGCGACGTAATACATTATCTTGAGATACGTACACAGGAAGTATTTCAGTCCAGAATGGAGGACTTGAAGAATCGCGCAGAGCGTGTAGGTTTCATTGTGGAGGCTTACGCGGCTGTCGCCGTCCTCGGCACACTGTCGCTCTACATCTTCTTCATTATCAGCGGCCTTATCGCCGCCGGCGGTGGCTTCGGTGGCACTGTCGGCATAATGCTATACAGCTTCGTGCTGCTACCAATGCTAGTCATAGTTATACTTCTCATGCTCAACTCGTTGATACCTAGTCAGGAGAACATAATGGAGCCCTACGCCTACCTCTTCATCAGCGGGCCTGCGGGCTTACTCGTCGCATTGGCGGGCATAGCCCTCAGTGGCGGCATAACACCGCGTGTAACCGATAACGGCATAGACATGGCCCACATAAAGTCAGTGATAGTGGCAATAAGTATCGCGTTCATAGTAGTAAGTCTTGGCCCCTCCATCGTGTACATGAGAAAGGTTCGTCGCGAGCGAGCGATATCAAGGAGTCTGGCTAACTTCTTCCGCGACCTCTCAGAGGTCAGACGTACAGGCCTTAGCCCCGAGAAAAGCATCATAATGCTCTCCGAGCGCGACTATGGACCCCTCACGCCCATCATAAAGAGGATAGCCGGTGCGCTATCAATAGGCCTTCACGTCGAGAAGGCTGTGAGACAGGCGATACGCGGATACCACAACTGGGTACTACGGGTCACTATGAGGTTCCTTGTCGACGCCATGGAGGTCGGCGGTGGTAATCCACATACACTTGACTCCCTTGCACGCTACATATCGTCGCTGGTCGAGATAAACGAACAGCTTCGAAAGAGGCTACGCGCATACATACTAATGCCCTACTTCGGCGCCATAATGGTAGCAGTTACCAGCATCCTGACGCTAACTATGCTCGTCAGCGCGGTCACACAGGCCGGGCTCGTAGGCGGCGGAGGGAGTATGGGCGGCACCGTTGGTGGCCTCCGGGTCAACATCACCCCACAGAACATAGCCAACCTGCTACTCATAGCTTCAATAGCATCCGTGTTCAACGCATGGCTTAGTGGCCTTGTGGCTGGGAAGATACAGGATCAGAGCCTAGCAGCTGGCTTCCTCCATGCCGCAATACTGACAGCAATAACTATGGTGGTACTGCTAGTGCTGCTGGGGGGTACCGGTGACCTGGTGGGCTCGTCAAAGACCACGGCCAAGCTGGTGGCGCAGTTGGCTAGCTTTGCTTCCTTCGGTAAAGAACTCAAGTAGGCTCCTTGTCTTAGTGTCTCTCTTTATCTCGCCTGTCTCCACCGCCTTTCGGTATATCTCGGCTATGTTCACTTGGCGGTACTCTAGGCCGAGCTTCTCTAGGAGTTTCTTCGCCTCTTTGCTTATCGAGGGAGCCACCAGTATCCCCCTTACCGGGGCGGCTGGGTTCTCTGAGCGAAACTTCTCTATGTAGCGATGGAGTTGCTGTACGGCATCCTTGCCCGCGTTCACTCTCTTGACCTCGATAATAACGTATCTTCCCTCGCGGTCGCGGGCTACTATGTCGGCGTAGCCTTCGCCGATGGGTCGCTCTATGCGTATAACGCGGAGGCCCGGCTCTATCTCTTCGGGGTTAGAGGCCAGATAGTCTCGCAGCTCGGCCTCGTCCATGTACTCTATGAACTCTGCTGTGTCTTCTAGTCCTTCGATCACTACGATTGCGTAGAGCTTAGTGAATACGAGTTCGAGCACCTCGCGTGGTTTCCCGCGCACGCTTCTCACAAGGAGGCCTTCATCTCGTAGTTCAGTGGCTATCACTTGGCTGTCGGGCTGCCAGTTTACGGGAGAGTAGCCGGTAGGCCTATGCACGAGCATGGCACCGTCCGGCTTAATGACTACCATGCGGTCGCCGGGGCCTAGCCGGCTAGCGCCTCGGCCCTGGTAGGTAGCTGTACAGGAACCAAATATGACGACAAACTTGTGCTTAGCAAAGGCCTCGGTTAACACCTCATGTGCATGCTTTAGCTCGGGGTTAAGCATAACCGTTATGGTGTCCTTCTTCAAAGCGTAGTCCACCCTACTCTCGGCGTGGGGAAGCCCCTAACTCATAACAGTGCATTACTACAGTACAGCGACGCTTGAGTATGCTGAGGCATCATCCCCGCCTGAACCCTTATACGTAATCAGCTGGCCGAAAAGGGGTCTCAACAGCGTGTAGGAAGAGCTGCTCTCGGGCTCCGCGGGGGCCTGAAGGAGTGTAAGCTAGGACCTCCTTGGCGGGTGCAAGGGTGTTGCTTAGACCGTTAGCTGCTACTATAGATGGTAGAGTCTTCCCCTACTTCCTTGACCCCGATAGATTATCGCGGAGCCGTTATGGCGTCTCGGCTCTGGAGGTCGCTGTTAGGAGCCGCGATATCGTCGAAAAAGGCGTTAAACGGCTTGAGATGGCGGTGAAGAGGATAAGGGTTCCTCCTCCCGAGGAACGTCTCGAGCTAGAAGTGTTGAGCTTCTACGTGGCAGCTCTCCTGGCTCATCATAGCGGTAATAGGTGGGTAGTTTCACGCCTGGCGCTTGCCGAGTCCGAGCGTGCACATAACGAGCTCCTAAAACTTCCTGACGAGCTTGTTGCCTATGTAGGTAGGATGGCTGGCATAGAGAGTATGAGCTTCTCCCCAAGAGCTTATGCAGAGCCAATAGCTGTCGTTGGATTTACCCCCATCTATAGAGTCTATGGCTACAGCCTGAAGTTTATAGACTATGTTGAGCATAGTCGCCGTCTTCTCGGCGATGATGCGTGGAAGCCCGTCAACCTGCCGGTGAAGAGGGGGCTCGTCTTTCTCGACAAGCAGCGTGCGGCAAGGCTCATAAAAGAGGCGCTAATGGAATTCATAGTGCGTCGTGTCGGTGAGATAGGCTCCTCGGTCACAGTGCTCCCCGAGCAGTTCAACATGTATCTCGAGCGTATACGAGAGGCTGTCGCCAGCGCAAGGCGGCCGTCAAGGGGAGCTAGTGGAGTGAGGCCCCCTCCCGGCGTTATTATCGAGGAGGCGTTTCCGCCATGCATTGCGGACGTATACGAGCGCGCTAAGAGAGGAGAACATCTAAGCCATCACGAAAGATTCGCTATAGCGACCTTCCTGCTAAACATAGGCGCCGATGTAGACACCGTTGTCGACGTTTTCCGTAATATGCCCGACTTTAAGGAGAAGATAACGCGTTACCAGGTGGAGCACCTTGCAGGGCTAAGAGGCTCTGGCAAGAAATACAGCACGTACAGCTGTGAGAAAATGAAGACCCTGGGGCTATGCAGAGCCGACTGTGGTACACGGAGCCCAGTACAAGCCTACTACCGCAACTTACGCCGCGTTAGTCGAGACGCGCCAGCCGGAAAAGCGGCCGCCACGCAGCAGAGCCGAACGGACCAACAGCCGAGCCGAGGCAAGGACAAGAGCTAGCTAGCAACCACTACTCCGGGCTTCTCGCTTCCATTGGCGAAAGCTCTATCCTCCAGGCTCTGTGCTGACCTTGAGTGACTCTCTGGGCAAGCTCCCGGCTCCCTGGAGGGGAGGGGCTTGCCCGGCGCGAGGCAGCATCTGGACGAGGTAGATCTCCGTATCTTGGAGGTACTGGACAAGCTAAGCAGACCTGCTCGCCCTAAGCTGATAGCGGAGGAGGCTGGGCTGGATGTGCGCCGCGTGGCTGCTAAGATGAGGAAGCTTCGCCGCCTCGGCCTCGTGGAAAGAGTCGGTGAAGGCGAGTATGTAATCACTGATAGGGGGCGCGAAGTTCTCCAGGAGCAGGTGGCGCTACCCGCCTAGGACCCAAAGGCAGCCTCAAGCCTATAACGCGCGTCCGCCCCTCATCCCCATAGCCGTTTTTATAGCCCTCCTTGTCTGGGCAGTGCCAGCGGGTGGTCTAGCATGAGTGAGAGAACAAGGGAGTTCACGGCGTTCGTGCCAGAGAACGTCTATAAGCGTATCGCGCGTGACATTAGGCGTGAGAAGTTCGTCACACCCTACATGATCGCTGAGCGGTATAGTATGACGCTGAGCCTGGCCAAGCAGGTACTCCGCAGGCTGGAGTCGGAAGGCGTCGTCCGCCTCTACTCGCCGAGCCGCCGCGCCCCCCTCTACATAGTGGAGGTCTCTAGGAAACAGTAAAGATGCGCGAGGGCCGGCATTATCTCCTAGCGCGTTAGGGCTTTGTGCAGTGCCGGAGCCGGCCCTGTTTAGAGAGCACTGTGGCGGGATATGGAGAGGCATGCCTAGTTTTTACGTTGGCCAGGGCTGGTTTCTCCTGTCACCGTTGTGCTATGCCCCATAGCTGGCTGCCTACTCTGGCTACATGTAGGGGGCCTGTTCTGTCTATGCTGCGGGGTGACGGCTTATGCCAATTAAGACGAAGAAGAGCATGACTAGTTTTGACGTGGCTGCGGTTGCTAAGGAGCTGGAAGCGCTTCGGGGCTCAAGAATAGTCAATATATACTCTCTTCCTGGTGGCGGCTTTCTCTTCAAGCTGCGTCCTGTGGAAGCTAACTTGGTTGCAGTTCCGGCGGTTCGTGTGCACCTGACGCGCTATGATGTTGCTGAGAAGGGTTTTCCCCCGCCGCTAGTAATGGGGCTGCGTAAACACCTCCGCGGCGGCAAAATTGTTGATGTCGGCCAGGTTGGTTTTGACAGGATACTTGTGCTTCGTGTTGAGGCGGGTGGGGCCAAGTATAGCGTCTATGTAGAGGTGCTGCCTCGGGGGGTGCTTGCGCTAGTAGATGAAGAGGGTACGATACTCCAGGTCAGTGAGACCAGACGTATGAAGGATAGAGTTGTGAAGCGTGGCGCGAAATACCAGCCTCCGCCTGGTAGTGTGCGGCTCCCTACAGAGATTGGAGTCGATACGCTCACGGAGCTGTTAGCCAGCGATGGCGAGGCTGTCAGAGTTCTTGTAAGAGGGCTCGGCTATCCGGGCGAGGTTGTCGAGGAGGCTCTTCTCCGTGTTGGTGTGGAGCCTTCAATACCCGCCTCGGAGGTCAGAGAGAGGGCGGCGGATATAGTTGAAGCTTTCCGCGATATCTACAAGGAGTCTCTTCGGGGTCACGGATACATAGTCTATGATAATGAGGGTAATGCTGTCACGGTCGTGCCGTTTGAGCCTAAAGGGCTTGCAGGCCGTTACGGGCTAGAGTACCGTAGGCTGGAATCTTTTAGCGAGGCTCTTGACACATACTTTGTCAAGGAGCTGAAGAGGGTTGAGGAGAGGGAGCTGGCGTCCCAGGCTGAGGCTGAGCGAAAGAAACTGCTTCATAGCATAGAGAGGGCTCGTAGAAACCTCGAGGAGCTGCGCGAAAAGATAAACAAGATAGAGAAATTAATGATGGTTGTCGGTGAGAATATCACGCAGCTGTATGAGGCTCTTGAGTGTGCGCGTCGTGTGCAGAAAGAGAACGGGTGGGACTACATAGTAGGTACATGCCCCCACGTAGTCGACGTTAGACCCTCCGAGGGCTTGCTCGTAGTCTCTCTAGGCGGCGAGCTCGTACAGATAAACATTCGGCAAGAGCCGCATCAGCTCCTCGTCGAGCTGAGTAAGAGGAGAGGCGAGATCGAGGCCAAGATAAGGAGAGGCGAGGAGGCCCTCAAGACTCTCGAGCAGAAACTAGGCGAGCTAGAGAGGAAAGTGGAGGCGCTCACGGCGCAGGCACGTGCAATGGTGCGAAAGAAGGAATGGTATGAGCGGTACCACTGGCTTGTGACAAGCCACGGCTTCCTAGCGGTAGGAGGCAGAGACGCCAGCCAGAACGAGAATGTCGTAAAGAAATACCTTAACGAGAGGAGGATATTCATGCATGCTGATATCCATGGTGCCCCGATAGTCGTCCTTTTCGCTGAGGGGCAGCAGCCCCCAGAGCAGGACCTGCGTGAAGCCGCACTACTCACCGCAGCCTACTCGAAAGCATGGAAGACCGGGTTATCGAGCGTCGACGTCTACTGGGTCTGGGGCAGCCAGGTATCTAAGTCGGCTCCCGCAGGCGAGTACCTAGCAAAAGGCGCGTTCATGGTCTACGGTAAGCGTAACTACATCCGCGGCGTCGAGCTCCGCCTAGGCCTAGGCGTGGCAGTGGAGAACGATGCGCCAATAGTGATAGTCGGGCCGCCAGACCTCGTAAAGCGCCGCGCGCTGGTCTACGCGGTTCTGGTGCCCGGAGATGAGGACCCCTCAAGGCTCGCCAAAAGGCTGCGCCGCCTCCTCGCCGCAAAGGCCAGCGAAGAAAGCAAGCCGATCATAGACGCGGTTAAAGTCGAGGATATCAGGCTTAGGCTCCCAGGCAGGGCAAGGGTGATACATGTTGGCCGCGGAGAGGCAAAGGAGCCACCAAGACCCATTAGGTACCTATTTGGAGAGGAGGCTGGCCAGGCTTAAACTTTCGATGATAAGGGTTCTCTCCGCTATAGCTCTGGGCGCAGCCTCGGCCTACCATGGGGGCGCTGCGTGCAGCCTAGGCGCGGCGGTCTATGCAGTTCTCTACACGCTGACGGCACTCTACGCGCAGAGGCGTATGAGACGAGTGCTTAACAGGCAGGAGGCGCTAACCACGGGCATGCTGCCAGCGCTGGCTGGCTATCTGCTAGGGCTCTACCTCGGCTCCGCCCTAGCTCTCAACGTGTCAGCTCCCATGGACTAGGCGGTACTCCTCGTAGCCTAGCCCTCGACGCAGAAGCTCGATAACCTTTCTATACAGCAAGGGGCGGCCATCCACGAGCGGATAAGCGAAGGGCAACTCTACTTCACGTATAAGGCCGTCACCAAGCTCAATCTCTACGACGGGATTTGCTATGAGCTTGATGCTTTCAAGGCTGGCACCCTCCGCGACACGATAGGCAACATAGGCTGCGCCGTCTATGCTCAGCTGCAGGGTGCCAATGTTCCGGGCCCTCATTCCGAGGCTCAGCGCCTTCTCTGTAAGCAGCTCCCAGGTGCGGCCGCGTGGCGGATGGTCGCCGAGTATGCCGCCAACTACTATGACCTCTGCTGCTGCGGCCTCGCCTGGCTTTAGCCGCTCCTCGGCCCTAGGGTCAAGTACTATTACTGCAGTGGGGTCGCTATAGAGAACACCTCTCAGATTGAGGATGCTTTCCTTGAAGCAGCTGTCTCTCCCAACTATGGCAGATATCTCTCTGCAAAAGCTTGCTGCATTAGTCACAACGAGTCTGTCCCCTATCAGTTCCTTCGTATGCTCGTATTCGGCCCTAATCCAGCGCGAGAAGTGACCCTCTAGGTGCTCAATCGCTATTAGGGGCTTCTTCACGGTGCTCCTCCCATAGCCTTTTGCGTAGCGCCTCCAAGGGCTCATATCTTATGCCCATATACTCGGCTGCCGATACGAGCCGGGCTCCACCTATAGCATTGAGTTCTGCAAGGTACTCGGGGTAGGCAAGGTCACGGGCAAAGTGATGATCGGCAATTATGGTAGCATTGACTAGTTTTTCGGCAAGCATGCGTAGGCCCTGGAGGCCTCTCTCTACCTCCTCGCGTGGAACCTTATAGCCTGCGAAGTATGTCGGCGGGCCGCTTATGAAGATGAGGCCGGGCCGAAGCTCTAGGATCCAATTGGCGGCGTCGCTGCTCATAGGGCCCTGAACATCCGAAGCGTGGACGAAGGTCTCGCCGCAGCAGCGTATAGCGGCCATCACTACGTATCCAAGCTTTGTCCCGGGTGCGCCATGGGGCACCGGCGGCGAGAAGATTAGCTCAACGCCATCGTCGAGCTGGAACCTCCGTGAATCAGCGTACTCAACCCTTGCCGCGAGGTCCTCTACACGGTTCTTGCGGAGAAACCTGTAGGCGCGTATCCTCTGGCTAAGGTTTATTGAACGTGAAGGATGTTTAACGAAGATAATCTTGTCCTTGAAAAGCTCAGCATACTCGGGCTCGCGCAGATAATGATCATAGTGGTAATGTGTTATAACGACATACTCAGCGTCTTCGAGTTCCCTCACTATCCTGTCTCTTATCTCGCTCAGGCGGGCAAGCTCAAGCCTATGCGGCGGGAGCCCATAGCGCCTTGGCGCGTAGCTGACCCCCGGATCCACCACTATCTTAACGCCGTTAGCCTCCACAACGGTCGCCATGCTTCTTGAGCCAAAGCTGTCAGCTCCAAGTATGCGGACCCTTAGAGCCAAGACAGTACGTCCCTCCACCCGGCAAGGGACCCAATGAGGCCTACCTCCCTGGGCTGCCGCCAAGGGGTCAGAGGCGGCCGCCCTGAAGAGTGCCTCATCGCGGACCTGGCCTCGGTTGAGGGGAAAGCTCAGCATCCCCAACTCTCTCCCAGAAACAACTTCACAGGTAGGAGCGATATTGTGAAGTTTGCTTTTAACCAGCCGGGTACCCTGGTTTTCTATGCGTGCTCTGCCGTGTAGCCCTCAAAGACCCAACGGTACCGCTCGTAGAGTTTACAGTCAATGAGTACATCGTCGCCATCAACGATAACGTGCAGGCCATGCAGCGGGCTAGTCGGTGGATCAGGGTAGCCGTGTAGCTCGGGTGGCTTCTCCCTACCAACATAGCGCCATCGGAGGCCCTTACCGCCTCTCCTCTTAGGCTCATAGCTTAGTCTCCACCAATACCTGCCTATGTACATGTAGCGTAGTCTAGTGCCGTCTGAGAGTCTCCTCGTAACGATATGGACGGGTTTCAAGTAGAAGCCAGTACCCTTCAGGAGGCTGTTGTAGCGGTAAACTTCCTTCAGAAAGTCCTCTAGCACTGCCTTAATGGCTTGGTAGCCGTTCCTTACCCTTATACGGCATCTAGGCACTTCTCACCCGCCCATGCAGTGGCTCCTTGAAGCGCCACTACATAGCCCAGAGGGGCATAGTAGGGAAACAGTCGCCGGTAGAGAGCTTCTCTATGGTCTGCTGGGCGGTGTATCCCATTACCATCTGAGCAGCGGCGGCCTCTTCTCCATAACCTTCCTACGGGCTTCCGCAATGAGCTGCTCGGCTTTCCCAACGAAGTCGGCTGGCAGCTTGCGGAAGAGGGGCTCTGGCTTCGCTATACGATGGCCAGGCTTCAGCATAGGCTCTCCAGCTTCTAGCCACCTGCCTCTCTCGTGTACGCTGCCCTCTAGCCCCAGCATTGACCAGAGGCGCTCTGCGGCGGCAGGCGTGAAGGGAGCAAGGAGCACCGCCAGAGTAGCCACAGAGTTAGCTGCATGATACATTATTGTTGCCGCCTCGGCTGGGGCGGTCTTCAGCTTCTCCCATGGTGCACGCTGGTTTAGGTACTGGTTGCCACGTCTCGCAAGCTCTATGACCTCCTCAAGGGCCTGTTTTAGCCGGAACTGGTCCAGGTGGTTTGCCACACGCTGTGGCGCGCTACTGTAGTAATCCCTAAACTCCACGTCCTCCCTTGTCTCCGGCCCTGGCTCTGGTATTGTGGCATCGAACCGGCTGTAGATGAACTTAAGCACGCGGTGAACGTAGTTGCCTATATCGTCGTTCATATCGCTGTTAACTATCCTGTAGAATTCTTCCCACGTGAAATTCGTATCCTTAGTCTCCGGCCTCATCTTTATCAGCGCGAAGCGCCAGTAATCGGCAGGCAGCAGTTCAAGCGCCTCGTCTATCCATATTCCGTGTCGACGGCTCTTCGAGAACTGCTCCCCCTCGTACATGAGGTACTCTGTTGCCGAGATGTACCATGGTAGGACGTAGGGGTCCCCACTGGCCATGAACATTGCAGGCAGTATTATCGCGTGGAATGGTATGTTGTCCTTGCCTATAAAGTAGACTGTTTTAGTCTCATCGTCAAACCAGTACTCTTTCCACTTCTCCTCTTCACCCTTCTTCTTGAAGTACTCTATTGTCGCAGACACGTAGCCGAGCAGCGCCTCAAACCAGACATATATGGTCTTACCCTCGGCCCCTGGAAACGGAGCGGGTATCCCCCACTTGTTATCACGTGTGACGCTGCGTGGCTTCAAACCCTCTGCGACCCAGTTGATACTATAGTTCTTGACGTTTGGAGGTAGAGTGGATTCGCGCAACCAGCTCAGTATACGGTCCTGTAGCTTAGGTAGGTCAAAGAACCAGTGCTTGGTCCTCCTAAACTCCACGGGGCCGCCACATATAGCACAGCGTGGGTTCTTGAGTTCGGTGGGGTGTAGTAGACGGCCACAGTTATCACACTGATCACCGTGAGCCTTCGGGTAGCCGCAGTATGGGCAGGTTCCTACAACAAAGCGGTCTGGGAGG
>JAMOSW010000122.1 GCA_027062725.1 Pyrodictiaceae archaeon
GGCTCGAGCAGAGGCTCCGCGCCGCCGCCAGGATGCTTGAACAGTTCAGCCCCCAGAGGGCCGCCTACCGGCTCGCCGCCCTCCTCGCCTCCCTGGGGCTCCAGGGCGAATACCGGGCCTACACCGTGCTCCCCGCCAGCGGGGCACCCTCCTGGGCGTACAGGCTCCCCAGGGCCACGGAGCCCCCCACGGGGGAGTGGAGGCTCCTAGACTACTGGGGCGGCCTACTCCTCCTAGAGGCCGGGGACGGCAGGCGCCTCGTGCTGCCAAAGAGGAGCCTGGTACACCTGGAGCTACGCGCAGACATAGAGCCCTCATAGGGTAATACCGACCAGGGCTCCCCGGGGGGCTGGGGAGGGACCCGGGAAGTGGCGGCAGCGGTGGACGCGCTGGTGGCGGGCGCCTGCCTCTGGCTCACCGACGCCCAGAGGCTACGCGCGAAACTCGCAGACGCCATAGAGGAGGCCGTGAGGGAGGCCGCAGGCCTCGGCACCACCGTGGTGCTCGCCGCGAGGCTCCTAGAGCCACGGGCAGGGCTCCCCAAGGACACAGTCATAGAGCTACTGGTCACAGAGAGAGGCGTGGAGGACGCCTCAGCCAGCAACACAGGCAACGTACAGATAAAGAGCCTCCTCAGAGACCTTGCCGACGCCCACGTCGAGGCATCCTACGCACCGGCAGAGAGGCTCGCAGCCATAGGCGGCGCATGCGCAGCCCTAGCCGTATGACGCCAGAGACACAGCTACATCCTTAAACGTCCTTAAATGCATGCGGGTTTCTTAAAGCTTATATTACTGCTGACAATACTGGATCTTTAGCACGGCCTTGGCCGAACTGGCGAGGCTACACTCCATTATCAGTACCGCTATAGATGGGTTAAGTAAAGCCTTCATACTGCTAGCAGAGAAAGCACTATGTACCTCAGATAGAATAATGAAAATACTAGTAATACTAATAATATTATTAACTACAATTAACTACAATAAACGCAGTACCAGTATTTAAATTTGCGTGGGAAGCACCTACAAAGCCCCTCGTAATGCTATACAGCATATACTGGTTCTCAACCACGATGCTAGAGCCATTTGTCCTATACCTTGTTCCTAAAAAACTTATTGATCCTAAATATTATTTACTTATCAAACAATATGTAGAACACCGCGACATTAAATGTCAAATCCTGCCGAACGATATCTCGCCTACCTTTAGAAAGATCATTAACTCTCTGACTATTGCATCTTTACTAACATGTGCAGTGATAATATACATTATATTTAAGAAAAATTGGTTTAATTTTCTTATTAAGTTATATAAAATAATATTTCTTTTAAATAATGATTATTCTATATTAAAAATTTTTCCTCTTATAGGTAATTTTAACGCTTCTTTCATGTGGGTTCTAGCATGGTTTTTCGTTATAAAATATGCATCCGTAGTAATAATAGTATCTACCTACATCTTTGACAAAATAATGAACGAGATTAAAATTAATATAATTAACTATAAGAAATATTACATAAATATCTCTAAATACTTAGATCAAATATTATATATTATAGGAAATATATATCTATACTCGCTTATCGGCATATCTTTGATATGGTTTAGCGGACTTCACCTTCTAATGCTTGTAGTCATTCATATCTTCGTTAGGGAAGTAGGACTCGACAAGCTAGTGTGGGGCTCAAGCAATCAATATGTTGAAATAGTTGTTGATAAACTTCTAAGCGATGAGAAGGAAATACTTTTAGGTGGCATTAAGTTCTCGCTACTTTACGGAACAATATTTACTATATTATTTATCTTTGTAAAAGTAGTTACAGAATGGTTTCTCAGAAAAAAAGCATTAATATATATCAATGATATTATAGATACACTTGAAAATACTATAAACAGAATGCTTTTAATTGGCGATAAGGATCTCGAGCTTATACATCTCGAGCTTATACAACTAGCTAGAGACGTTGAAAATAACCTTAGATCAGCAGTTGAGAGCATTAAGCTGCCTGGAGTACCGGTAGCCTTAACGGTATATATATTACAATTCACTGTAAGACTGATCGTCTACTACGTGAGTATGCTAGCGAAAGGCTAAGGATACAATAACAAGCGTTTGGGAGTAAGAACTAAAGAAGCATCGCAGCCGGACAGCGACGACAGACGTGAAAACGAGGGAGACTAATTTAGACATCGGAGACTGTCCCTGCCGGAGGCTAGAGGGCCTCGAACTCGCAGCATGCCTTGCGCCTCCGCCGGTGGGACTACGAGGTCGTGCTAGAGGGTCTAGCGGGCTCCGTCCTCGTCCTTAACGAGGAGGGGGTGTGGCTCCGTAGGCCGGTCCTTGATGAGTGGCTGCCCTTCCTAGCCGCCCAGGAGGGGAGGACCGTCAGGGCCGCGGTTGAGGCTGTTCCCCGCCTCCACGGGATGAGCGTCGAGGACCTCCTGTGCGAGGCTGCGGGGGCCTGGCTAGGGCGGCGCGTGTGTGCTCGCTGCGGGCACGGGAGAAGCTTGCGAGGTGCCGAGGGCTGATAGGGGAGCTGTGCGGGAGAAGTGTGGGGCCAATCCGGGTCTAGGCCGTAAAAGAGACGCCGTGGACGTGGCTGGGGGTGCGGTGTCGCCCCCTCCCTTAGCCCTCTATGAGCTTGACTGGTATGGGCTGTATCGCTTCGGGTGCTGTCACGGGCGCTGGCTTGGCTGGCGCTGCTGGCTGCTCGTGCTTCTCCTCGTAGCGTTTCTTCTCTTCCTGTTTGGGCTTGGTTATTGCCACTGCGCCGCTCTCTAGGGCCTCTAGCTTGGCCTTTGTGGCCTTGAGGTCTTCTAGCTCGCGGGCGTTGCTGTCCTTGGCGCTGCGGAGCATCTCTATCGCGGTCTTGTAGGCTTTCTCTGTGAGCTCGCCCGCCAGGTAGCTCATCTTGAGGTTAGCTATGGCGCGGTCGAGGCTGAGGTTCTCGTCCTCTATCTCCCTCATCCTCTCTATTATCATGTTCTTGAGCTTCCTGGACTTGTTCTTGAGCTCCTCTATCTTGGTGCTGAGCCTCTTCCTCATCTCGTGGTAGATCGCTCCGGGGACCTCGTTCCTCGAGTACATCTCGTCAAGGCCACGCATCCTCTTCAGCGCGCGCTGATAGTTAGCGATGACCTCGGCCGCCGTGACCTTCCACTCGGGCCAGGCGACGAGCTTACCCTCCTCAATGCGGAGAGCACGGCCATCGATGAACCTTATCCTTCTGGCCTCGTCCTCCACAGCAACCGACACTATCGTGCCGTCCACGTCGCTGTCGGGGGACACGAGCCGCCCCACGACACGCCCATAGGGGTCGAACACGTTCTCTCCTATAAACTCCTGCAGCATGTCAATGGTGAGCCTCGCGGGCATACACCGGGCACCGCTACACAGCTTCCAGACCCCCCACGACACGGGATTTAAGGCCGAGGGCCCCTAGTATGACAACCCCTCCCAAACATCTCCACAGCCCACAGAGCCGAAAACCGAAGGATAGGGCGCCGGCCTCCGGAGCCGGAGGTCCCGGGTTCAAATCCCGGCGGG
>JAMOSW010000123.1 GCA_027062725.1 Pyrodictiaceae archaeon
AGGCCATAGTAGTGTTCCAGCTGTTTCTTGTGGTCCTGCACAAGCTGGTTTATCTTCTCGGACGGGATGCCCCTCTGTTGCAGGGACTGCTTGTACGCCCTAACCTGGCCCTCAATGATGGCCTCCAGTACCTTCTTGTCGTAGCCCGTCGCGCCTATGATAACGGCTGCAAGGATAACGATAAGCACCAAAGCTATTACGAGGAATATGCCGCGCTTCACCAGCACCGACACAACCCTGGAGGAGGCCATGAGGAAGCCCGGGCTCCATGAAGCTAGTCGCCCCTCTTAAAAGCCTCGCCCAGCTGAACCTAATCCCGTCTCTCCCCCAACGCGCCCACTATGTAAAAAGAAGCATTCACAAGGAGAGAAAAATGCGAGATAATGGGAGAACAGATGCTGGATGTTGAGTATGGAGCCGCCACATAGGGCGGCAAAAATGTTGCGGAGTGAGGTTTAGTCCCCTTAGTGCCTATGTCTGCGCCGGCCTTACTGCTTCCTGAAGAGCAACGCTAGCGCTACCAGCAGGAGCACCAGGTTGATGACGCCTATTATTACCGCCAGGTTGGCCTTACTGGCCGCTGTATCAGCGGTATTGTAGACAGCGTCAAGCTTATCACTGGTCTTCTTGAGGGAGCTCTGTAGGGCGCTTATCTGGCCTACCTGGCTCTGGAGGTCGCCCACCTTCTTGTCGAGACTGTCCAGCTTGGTGCCTATCTGCGCTACAGCGTTGCTCAGCTGAGTGACCTGCTGGCCGAGCTGGGTTATCTGCTGGCCTAGTGTCTGCACGGTCTCTGTCACGCCCTTGGTTAGCTGCTGCAGCTGCTCAGCCAGCTGCTTACCTAGAGCCTGCTGTAGCTGGCCTAGCTGCTCGGCTAGCTGCTGCAGCTGCTGCGCCTGCTGCTCTAGCTGTGCCTGGAGCTGCTGTATCTGCTGCTGGGTCTTCTGTACCTGCTCCTGGGTCTGCTGCAGCTGCTCCTGCAGCTGGCCCACCACCTGGGACACCTTGGCGGTGGTCTGCAGCACGACTGTCTTCTCGGCTGGTAGTGCCACCTGCTCGCTGTAGGCTATGATTGTTAGCTCATAGGCGCTGTACTCTGCTAGCTTGCCGGTTAGGCCAGCAGGCAGCTCTATCACGTAGCCGGCGGGGCCCTGCTTGGCCTCGCCTAGCGCTATTATCTTGCCGGTGACGGGGTCGCGTAGCAGGTACTTCACATGTATCGGCGGCAGGCCGCTCACAGTCACGGTTATGGTGGCAGGCTTGCCGGGCTCAACCAGCGGCACGTTGACACCGGTTATGGCGGTCGGGGTCGGTAGGCCGAACACCCAATCGGTGGGGCTGAACGGGTAGCTGGGGTCGCGGAACGCCTCAAGCCTCAGCATGTCCCTGTCCTTGTCGAACTCTACCAGCTTGAACGGGCCGTCGCTTATCCAGGCACTACCATGCTCAGCTATCCACTCCTTAGCGGCCTTGACGCGTGCCTGCCACCAAGCGTCAGCGTCACCGCCAGGCACGGGTACAGTACCGTCGGGCAGAGTTATGTAGCCCTTGTACATCTCATCAAAGTTGATCTCATCAAGGGCCTTCGCCACTGCCTCCGCGTGGCTCTTGAGCACCAGGTTGAGCTGCGGTATGCCACTGCTCTTGGCGCGAGTGTCGCTCAGAGCGTAGGTCTTAGTGTGGAATGCCAGGTAATCCATGGCAAACATTAGCTCGGCGGGCACTTGCAGCGTTAGCGTGGCGAAGTCGGCTATGTAGTTGGGGTCGAAGTGCCAGTAGTCTAGGTAGACCTCTATCTTGTTCTCGCCAGGCAGCACCCTTATCGCAACTATCTTGTCAAAGGTCTCCTTCTGTGGGCCGGCTATGCTGGACTCTAGGCTAGCCTTGTTCTGGTCGTAGGTTAGGTCTAGCCAGGTCGCCCAGAGGGCCAGTATGTCGGCACAGGTTATGGTCTGGCCGTCGTGCCACTTGGTGCCTATCAGCTTTGACAGATCAAAGATGACCTTGCTGGTGGCCTCGGTGCGGCCAAGGTCCTTAGCGTAGACCCACTTGTCGTTGACTGGGTCCCACCATATCGCGTCGTCGGGCACCTGCAGCTTGCCGTCGGGGCCAGCGGTCTGCACAGTATAGGGCGTCCTGAAGGCTATCGGCTCGCCGTTGAACGGGTGCTTCCATACGAACGGGTCGTAGGTAGCCCTGGCGGGGTCAACGCTGTACACGTCGCTGAAGCCGCCGTAGGGGTTCCAGACCGTGCCAGCAGTGAAGACGTGGAGATGGCCGATCTTAACTGTATCCTTGCCAGGTATGTTCATGCCGCGGTAGAAGAACGGATTCCTCAGGCCGGCGCCGAGGTCTAGCGTGACACCCTTCACGTCAGCGCGTGTCGCGTAGCTGTTCTCGGTGGCGGCTATCCATATCCTTATGCTCTCCTGTATAGTCAGCTCGAGGCCCTTGCGCAGATACTCTATGAACTCCTGCTTGCTCTTGACCTCGCCCAGGGCAGCGGGCTTGCTGTACTTGTCTATGGTTGCGTTCCTGTAGTTCCAGTAGCTTACCTCGCCCCAGCCAGGGGCCCAGCCTAGCCAGGCTGCGCCGAACTGGGCCAGCAGCCAGGGATCCCAGCGGTCTAGTGCACCCTTACCCCAGCCCTCGGTGTAGAAGCTCCACTGGAACTCCTTAGGGTCGGTGAAGTAGACCTTTGGTATGGCCTCGGTGAAGGGCAGTATCTGGCGCTCAACCTTTATGCCTAGGACCTTCTCTAGCTGGTCGGCGAACAGGTTGCCTATGTCGAAGCGCTCGTCCTCCTGGCGTATTATGCCTATGACCTTCACAGGCTTGCCGTTGTAGTACCATATACCGTTCTTGTACTCGGCGCCTACCTTGCTGAGGACCTCGCTCACCATCCTCCTAGCCAGGTCAGGATTGTAGGTGAACTTGTACTTCGCCACCACGTCTATGAGGTCAACGTAGGTCGGGTCGTCGGGGCCATAACAGGCGTACTTGGGTATAGCGAAGCCCTTGTAGATGTTCTTCACTATGAAGTCGCGATCCACTATGTAGTTGAGGGCGAACCTTATCTGGCGGAAACAGAACGGGTTAATGTCGAACTTGTTGCTCTCCCAGATGGTCTTGGCGTCGCCGGGTAGGCCATTTAGCGGCTTAGCACAGAGCTCTACAACGGTCACGTCGGTCTGGTTCAGCGTTATACCGATGAACGGCATGCTGTTTATCTGTGACAGATTGGCGTCCTTGGATATGTATGTTGCATACTCTATAGCTACTGGGTTGATGCCCAGCTTCTCGGCTGCAGTCTCCTTGTCGTACTGGCCGGGCAGCAGGACTATCATTACCGGCGCCGGGTTCAGGCCAATGTCGACTAGGCCGCTGGGGGCCTGGTAGAGCTTGATGTCAGGCTTGCCTGCTAGCTGCTGGGCTGCAGAGGGCCTCAGGCCGAAGAGATAGACATCAATCTGGCCGCTCTCAAGGGCGTTCGCCACGTCTTTTAGATCAACTGCCATCCATTCTACCTTGTCCGTCGCTGGGCCCTTCTGGGCCTGGGCGGCTGCCATGGCTGCGTTGAGCATCGGCAGCAGAAGGAGCGCGAGTATTAGGAGAGAAGCTATCCGCCTCATGGTGGCTCCACCTTCCTCATCTTTGCAGAAAACGCTCTATGGAGGGGAATAAAAATGTTCCCACAGTCTCAGGTTGTGTGACCCCAGGAACCACTATATCTATGGAATACCTAAACATAATAGAAACATATGTAGAAGATAGAAGGCAGAACTTGAGGGGCTAGCGTCGGCGACAGAGTAGGAGCGAAACTGTAGAAACCGCTAACGCCACCACACCCCGAGACAACAGCCCAAGGCCAGCAGAGACGCGCAACACACCATCCCGGCCATAGACGGGGTCCACGTGGATCTCGAACAGGGACGACGGAGCGCGCGGCGCCGCCACGCAGATGCTGCCCGCGCGGCCCACCAGCTGCAGGAGTCGGTGGGTACCGCAAGCCTGCGGAGAGGCGACGCGGACATCGCTGACAACGATGCGGAGCACGGCATTGCCCCGCAGCACTGGGTAGCTCCAGGTCGCGTTTACCAGGTAGCCCCGGAAGAGAAGCTCCCCCGCTGGGAGGTAGCTTCCGTCACCTAGCCTCACGCCGATGTTCTCCAGCAGCGACCAACCTAGCTCTAACCCGGAGCCCGGCCTCGGGGGCAGAACGACGCTCTCCACGCCGCCGCAGCCTAGAGGGCTACACTCTGTGTAGACGAGCTCCAGGCCCTTGACTCCAAGCGGGGAGCTGAGCGAGGCGGACTCTACATACACGCTCAGCTTGCCCCAGACTATGCCGTCAACCTCCTCCCGGACAACCGGGATGCCTAGGAGCACGAACACCGCGAGAGCAGCTATGACGGCCAGAGCAGCACACCTTGCCCTCAAGGCTGCCCCATGCCCCCGCTTGGGCGTTTAGGGCTCCTCCTCTAGCCCTGCGAGCTTGAGCACCGCGCCGAGGCTGAGAGAGGCTGTGCCGGCTATCATTAGTGCTAGTGAGGGTAGACTGGCCCAGCGGAGAGGGTAGCTGCGGCCAGCAACCCGGAGCTCCGCCACGAGGTGGCACATTCCTCCCCCAAGGGGCTCGACCTGTATCGCAGCGGTGGGTGACATGTTAGCGCTAACAGTCTGGCCGGGCAAGATCGTCTCGGCCAGGTCAAGGCCTTTGACAGGATCATTTATCGCTATCTGAACGCCGTGGGGACAGTCTGTCCCGAATACTGCAGAGACCCAGACGACGTCCTCTGCCGCAACCCGCCCCGACACGAGTGAGGCAGCAATGTAGACCCGGCCATCACCGTCTAGTGTGACCTTCTTCTCTGCTTCATAGAGCCAGCTCTGCTGGTAGAGCGCGGCGAGGGACAAAGCGAGGGCAGAGATGAGAAGCAGGAACCCGGCGTAGATGTAGCGGCGTGCCATGCTCGCCAAAGCAGCAGTTACACCCCAGACATAGTCTTCCCGGGAAGGAAGCCGGCCCCAGCAGCCAGCCCTGTATAAGCAGTCTTGTCCCTAAGGAAGCCGTCCGGGAGGAGCTGCGTTAAGGAAAAACAAATACTAGAGTTATGTTTACACAATACATGAATGACGTGTTGAGGGTTGAGGCGCCCTCGGCGCCACCGGCGTATGATACGCAAAAATCCTGGCTACCATGCCGCCGTCGGGCCGGGTGCCGCCCTAGTAGCGGGGATAGCGCCGGGTCCGGAAGCCGCGAAAGCCGCCCGCACGCTGCGGCGGCCTCCAGTCTGGGGGAGCCTTCGGGGTCTCCTCGGGGACCTCCTCTTCCCGGGGAGCCTCGTTATCGTCGAGCGTGTTTATCTCTCCCCGGCTGCCGACATTTAGGACAACCTGGCCCCGATAGGCCGTGGTCCAGGCGCCCTTTATCTCGACAGCCGTGCCGGGCTCAATGTTACCCGCCGCGTTGCCCCACAGGGTGAGCCTCACCCTACCCGTCTCGTCGCCGACGACCGCCTCGCTTATCGTGCGGACGCCGCGACGAGTGTTTATTGTGCGGGGAGGCTCAGCCTCGAGAACGCGGACCCGCACGCTCACGTTATCCATACCGGGCTTAAGGTCGGAGACCTTGGTGTTTTTCTCACGAGACTGCTCCGACATGGGTTCCAATCTCCTACGAGCTACGTGGACACCTCAACCTAGAAGCACTTAGCCCCTCTTAAACCTGCCGGAGGGCTGGCCCCGACAACGGGTGAGCATAGAAAGGGTAGGCTACTCAATCAACCATCCGGCAGGGGCGATGTGGAGGCTGGCCTGTGCCGACCCTCGCCCGTCGCGGGGGCATGGCGTGGGCGATGGTAGCCGCCGAAGCCCCGCTAGCCATGGCCCACATCCTCGATATGGCTAGCTGTGAAGGCATAGGGCAGCAACTCCCCAAGCTTCCACACGCAGAGGCGCCCGGTCCTGGCAGAGTAGGACACTACCAGCGTGTCAGGGTCAGAGAACTCGGCTAGAACCTGGCGACAAGCCCCGCAAGGCGGCAGAGGCTCACGCATGTCCGAGACCACGGCGACGCCGACCACACGCCTACCACCAGCGGCAATCATCGCGGCCACAGCGTTGCGCTCGGCACAGACGGTTAACCCATAGCTCGCATTCTCCACGTTGACGCCCACATGTATGCGGCCCTTCTCGTCCCTCACAGCCGCCGCAACGTGCACATTGCTGTAGGGGGCATAGCTGTTGGGGAGAACCCGTAGAGCCGCGTCCACGAGCTCGGCCAGCTCCCCTGGGAGCTTCTCAAGACCGCGCGCCATGCAGCCCACCGGGGCCACCTCCTCCCTACCTACTCGGGGGGACGGGCGTCCCCCCGGCCCGAGGGTATCACGTGTTACTGCCCCCGAGAGGCTGGAGCCGTTCACCAGGTGTTACCTGGGTGTGACGAGGCACTATACCCGGGTCCCACTGCGGCCGCAGCCCTATACCCCTCTATGCTGGGGAATAACTGTGATTGGGTGGGATGCGTGAGCCTCGTAGTAGAGGAACAGGCGTTCGCGAGCCTGGCCCACAGTCTTGAGGAGTCCCAGCCTCAGCAGGAGGACGTGGGCCACGGCCTCACACTGATACGCTTCATGGCCGACGTACGCACCGTGATAAACGCGCTACTGTTGGGCGCTGGCCTGGAGGGCGCCCGGTTCCGCAGGCTGATAGAGGACTACTACCGGGGAGAAGCAGACATACCCGCAGCAAAGGCTATCATAGTGTTCAAGGGCTTCGCGTTCTATCTCTACGCGAAGCCCTTCATGGACGTTGAGGATGTTGACGTACTGCTTGACCTCTCGGACGCAGAGACAGAGCGCCTCGACGTAGAGGAAGTTGTCCCCGTGGCTGCAGCCTACGAGTTCAGCTACGACGCCGAGCGCTACGCGAAAAGCATCGACGTCGAGCTCATCCGCCTAGGGCTCTAAGGCTGCGCCCCTCGCGCCCCGCAGCGGCTCCACCGGAGAGCCTCAGGGGCCCCCAGCCCCGCCGGGCTCTCCGGTGGCTGGGTATGCGCCCGGGCACGTTCTGCCTGGGGCCGCCCCCAGCCCCCGTTTATCCCTCCGCGGTGTTCAACACTGGATTGTGGCGAGCTTCTCCTCTACGAGTTTCCGCGCAAGGCTGGGATCTGCGCGCCCCCGCGTCTTCCTCATAACCATGCCCACAAGGAAGTTTATCGCCTTCGGGTTCTTCTTGGCGTCGCAGGCTGCCTTCTTGTTCTCCTCTAGTACTTGCTCCACTATTGGCTCCAGCTCTTCGCGGCTGGTTATCCTGGTGTAGCCCAGCTCCTGGACTAGTCTCTCAGGGTCTTTACCTTCCTTTGCGATATGCTCGGCCATCTCCTTTGCCTGCCTTATGCTTATTACTCCCTTGTCGAGTAGCTGCATCAGCTTCGCTAGGTGCTCTGGCTTCACCTTCGTGTAGAGTCCGCGGAGGTCCTCGTCCTTCAGCCAGTTTAGCAGATCATTCACAAGGTAGTTAGCCATCCTCCGGTAGTCGCCTTTGTAAAGCTGTGCCGCGTCCTCGAAGAAGTCTGCAAGCACCTTGCGCTTAACCAGCACCTTTGCCACGTCAGAGCGTAGGCCGTACTGTTCCGCTAGCCGGCGCGCCCTCGCGTCCGGCAGCTCGGGGAGACTCTGGCGCAGCCTCTCCACGAGGCTCGTGGGTATCTTGACGGGGGACAGGTTCGGGTCCGGCATGTAGCGGTAGTCTTCCTCGGTCTCCTTTGCACGGGCCGGGAGTGTCACCTTGCGGACTGGGTCCCAGTGCCTTGTCTCCCTGCGGACCTTGCCGCCCTTGAGGAGTATGTCGCGCTGCCTTGTTATCTCGAACGCTAGCGCCCGCTTGACCTCGTGGAAGCCGCCTATGTTCTTTATCTCGACGCGGTCGCCGCCGGCGATGCTCACGTTCGCGTCGACGCGCATAGCGCCCTCCAGGCCACAGTCGCAGACGCCTAGGTGCTCGAGTATGCTCCGGAGCTTCTCGAGGAACTCCACCGCTTCCTCGGGGCTCTCCAGGTCGGGCTCCGTCACTATTTCAAGGAGCGCTATACCACTCCGGTTATAGTCGACGAGCGCATAGGGGCTAGTCAATGGGCTGCCGCCCGGGTACACTATCCTGCCAGGGTCCTCCTCCATGTTAATGCGCCGTATCCTCACCTTCTTGGTTCTACCGCCCGAGGTCTCTATCTCCACGTAGCCGCCGCTGCATATGGGCTCGAGGTACTGTGTTATCTGGTAGTTCTTAGGGAGATCAGGGTAGAAGTAGTGTTTACGGTCGAACCGCAGCCTCTTGGCAACGGTGCCGTTGAGCGCGAGGCAGACCTGGATCGCGTGCTCCACCGCCTTCCTGTTCACGACAGGGAGGGCGCCGGGGAACCCCAGACAAACAGGGCACACGTGGGTGTTGGGGGGTGCGCCGCGGTAGTCAGCGCTGCAGCTACAGAAGAGCTTTGTCCGAAGCGAGGTCAGCTGCACATGCACCTCGAGACCTATCACTGGCCGCATGTCGCTGCTCAAGCCCCAGCCCTCCACCTAGCCGGTCACGCGGCTAGTCTACACGCCTCGCCCGAGGATAGAGGTGGCGCCAGGGGGAGAGGGGCCCCTTTACGTGGCTCGGCCCACCATCTCCAGCGGAGACGCGTGTACATGGAGTGGCTGTGTGTTAGGCCGGAGGGTGGCTGCTCGGCTGTACCTGCGGGAAGTCAACCACCTTGGCCTTGTATAGTCGGCCGCGGCGCTCCACGTACACCGTCATACCCATGAGAGCGTGCTGCGGATCAAGATAGGCCTGGGCGAGGCTTCTGCGCAGCACTGGGCTGTAAGCACCGCTCGTGACTCTGCCTATCTCCACATCCTCGACAATGACCTTGTCGCCCTGCCTGGGGACTATGCGGTGCTTCTTGCCCAGCCTTAGGCCTACGCGGACCCGGCGGGCACCGCGCCTTATCGCCTCCCGGAGCGCGTTGCAGCCGACACAGTCCTCCTTGGGGCCGGGCTGATAGACCCACCAATACCTGGCATCAACGGGCGTCGTCTCCTCGTCTATCTCGTGGCCGTAGAGGACGAAGCCTACCTCCATCCTCAGGGAGTCGCGGGCGCCGAGGCCGCATAGGCGGCCCCCGAGGCTAGGCAGAAGCTCCGCCGCCTTGCGGAGTATCTTCTCGCCCTCGCCGGCCTCCGCTATTATCTCGAAGCCGTCCTCGCCGGTCCAGCCGCTGCGGGACACTATGAGCGCCTTCGCCCCGACAGCCTCTAGGCGCACATCGCGGACGAAGTGGAGGGCCTTCAGCTCGAGTACCCTGCTGGGGGCGCCGAGGAGCTTCATTAGCTCGGCTGAGCGGGGCCCCTGGGCGGCAAAGAGCACCCAGTCCATAGTGTGGTCCTCTACTGTCACGTCGAGACCTAGCTTCTCGGCCCAAGAGGTCATCCACTCAGCGTCTCTCTCAATGTTCATAGCGTTCGGGACCACGAGCCACCCGTCGCCACCGAGATTGTAGGTCATTATGTCGTCTATGAAGCCGGCGTTCTCGTTGAGGAACGCCGTGGGCCCCACCATCGTGCCGGGTGCCGACTCTATGCTCCTTGGGACAAGCTTGTCAAGGAGCTGTGTCGCGGCAGGCCCCGTGACAAGCAGACGACCCATATGGCTAAGGTCGAAGAAGCCAACCGTGTTACGCACTGCCATGTGTTCCTCGACAACACTCCCATAGTCTATGACAGTCTCCCAGCCCGCGAACTCTCCGAACCCCGCGCCGAGCTCCCGGTGGACATCATAGAGGGGTATACGGCGTCTAGCCAAGACCTGCGTCTCACCGAGACACATGGGCGCTAAGATGCCGGCCTTCTAAGTAGGTATAGCTCCTCCAGAAAGTCGCAAAGCTCGCGGAAAGGGGCTCGGGGAGGGGGCCACCACGCCACAGCCCCGGCCACGGGGCTGGCGCCTAGAGGGACATCCCCCAGGCAGCCTCACAGCCCCAGGAGAAGGGCCTGGAGAAGAGGAGTGCTGCTTGACTCTTTCGCCGGGCCACAGGGGAGGGGGCGCGGCCTAGGCCTCGGCAAGGAGCTCCTGGGCGCCCAGGAAGAGAATGCCGCCGCGACGACTGTCTATGTAGTAGCGTAGCAGCGTCTTCCTACCGGGGCGTAGCCTCTGGGGCGTCCTAGGCCTGGAGCCGTCTACGAGGGCTTCTAGGATATCGCGGCTTTCCTCGACGACGTCCTCGGCTGTCTCGACCTCGCTGCACTGGGCACGCCCAAGCCTGGAGCAGATCCTACGACTCCACCAACTCTCCTCTACGAGGACCTCACTCGCTTCATGGAGATAGGCGACGCTGCCAGCTAGCTCACCGACTAGGTGGGCTGCACGAGTGGGGGATGCTACCGCGTGCGGGCTCGGCAGCAGCAGGCCGAGCCTATTGCTTCGGGCTAGCATGGCGCCCAGGCCGGGGAGAACCCTAGTCCCACCAGGGGCCCACTGTATAAGCTTTACCCCACTAGGCTCCCACCGGACACGGGCACGCCATTGAAGCAAGCGAGAAAAACCGCACACAGCCCCGTCATCTACAAGGCCGGCACCCGGCCCGGGAGAGGAGCGTAGCCGGGTCGTCTAGCGGCCAAGGATGCGGGGCTTTGGCCCCCGTGACCGGGGTTCGAATCCCCGCCCGGCTACCATCCCCCAACCCGGCTCCCAGCCCGCTTCTCCACCTCCAACCGCTCTATGAGGCCCGCAACACCCTCCATAGTGTACACGGCTGGGTAGGGAGGCTCAGGGTAGCCTAGCTCCACAAGCTTCCGCGCTGTCGACGGGCCTATCGCAACCGGCTGGAAGCCGGGCCTCGCAGGGCTCCTGTAGTGCCGCGTGAAGGCCTCGGCAATGCTCGGGCTCGTGAACACCACGTAATCAAACCGGTCCGCCACAGCGGCAGCCAGGGACGCCATGTCGTCTAGGACTACGGGCCTATACAGAGGCACCTCGATAACCTCTATGCCGGCCTCCTCGAGGCCTCTCCGGAGATCCGGGAGTGCCTTCTCCGAGCGGGGCAGCAGCACGCACCGAGGCTTGGGCTCGAGCCGGGCGAGTTCCTCGGCGAGCGCCTTGCCGCGATACTCGCGGGGAACATGGTCCACACGGAGGCCGAGCCTTTCTGCCTCCTCTGCCGTGCGGGGCCCCACAGCGGCGATGCGGAGGCTGCCGCCCCTCTGGAGCTCCCTTATCCTCTCAGCCAGCGGCTTCAACAGCCTCGGCGCCCGGGGACTCGTCACTACGAGAAGGCTACAGCGGCTTAGCCACTCTTCAATCACATCCAGCGCTCCCTCGACGGGCTCTATGTCTATCACGGGTATGTTCGCGACAACCGCGGCCTCGGCGAGAGGGCCCGCGCCCGCGTCCGGGGGGCGTAGGAGGAGCACACGCGGCCTAGGCATGCCGCTTCTCAGCCCCACCTGATGCCCCGTTTAGGCTCCAGAGCCTTGGGCGGAGTTTCACGACGTTGCCGAAGACTATCACGGCCGGCGGCTTTACGTCTGCCTCGCGGGCCTTCTCCACTATGTCGCGGAGGCTTCCCTCTATGACGCGCTGGCTGGGCGTTGTTGCGTTCTCAACTATCGCTACGGGGAGCTCCGGGTCCACACCCTCTTCGAGCATTTCCCGCACTATGTTCTCCAGGTTGCCGACGCCCATGACGACCACGAGCGTGTCAACGGCCTTCATTATCTTGCCGTAGTGGACCGCTTTCCTCGGCTTGCCGGGGGCCTCTCTGCCCGTTGCCGCCGCGAAGCTGGAGGCGACGCCGCGGCTGGTTAGGGGTATACCCGCGTAGGCTGGCCCTGCTATCACGCTAGTTATGCCCGGTACGACGCTGCACTCCACGCCACGCTCGCGTAGGTAGATGCACTCCTCTTCGCCACGGCCGAAGACGTAGGGGTCTCCACCGTGAAGCCTTGTAACGGTTTTGCCCTCGCAGGCTTTCTCGTAGAGGAGCCTGTTTATCTCATCCTGCGTCAATGCGTGGCGGCCGGGCCTCTTTCCGGCATATATCAGCTCCGCGTCGGGCTTAGCGTAGCCTAGGGCCTCCTCCGGTATGAGCCTATCATACACTATCACGTCTGCCTCTCTTATGGCGCGCACAGCCTTCAACGTCAAAAGCTCGGGGTCACCGGGCCCGGCGCCTACTATGTAGACGCGGCCTCTACACCCGTCACGCCTACCCTCTCCGGGCACGGCTTTCTCACACTCCTCTGCCCGGGTGCGGTGCGCTACCCCTGCAGGCTCACACCCTCTCTCCTGGCAGCAGCACGGAGCTCAAGGGCTGCGTCGATGCCCACCTGGGCGGGGCGCTCTGGGTCGCCCTCGACCCTCACCCTGGCGACACGGCCCCCGTCGGGGGAGGCTACAGCAGCCTCGACGACGAGGACACCGTTCTCGAGCCTTATGTCGGCGCCCAGGGGGGTGTGGCACCCGCCGCCGGCATATGCGAGGAAAGCCCTCTCCGCAAGCGCGGCAGTGTATGCTTCGGGGTCAGACGCGGCGCGGAGCCTGGGGAGGATGTCGGCGCGGGAGTAGTGGGTGTAGGCGGCGACTATCCCCTGCCCGGGCGCGGGTGGGAGGACGTCTGGGGGGAACCGCCAGTACTCCACAACTGCGCCTAGGCGGCGGAGCCCGGCCTCGGCGAGAACAATGGCATCGTATTGGCCTTCGCTCAGCTTCCGGAGCCTCGTGTCCACGTTCCCCCGGAGCGGCTTGATGACTAGGTCGCTGCGCACGCTACGTATGAACGCTGCACGCCGTGCACTGCTGGTTCCGACCACCGCGCCACGTGGGAGGTCCCATATCGTCGTCGGCCCATCGCGGGCCACTAGGACGTCGTAGGGGGACTCTCTGGGCGGTGTGTATGCAAGGACTAGGCCTGGGCTGACGTCGCTTGGCACATCCTTTAAGCTGTGTACCGCTATGTCGGCCCTGCCTTCCAGCACCGCACGGTTAACCTCCTTCTCGAAGAGCCCCTTACCCCCTATCATTGTGAACGGCTTGTCCTGGTGGACATCGCCGCGTGTACGCACTATCACGAGCTCGTAGTCTAGGGGCTCTCTGAGCCTGGAGGAGAGATGCTCCAGTGCCTGCCTGGTCTGGGCCAGGCTTAGCTTACTTCCGCGGGTCGCAACACGCAGCTTCATCTAGCCCTCATTCCCCCAGCTGCCTGGCATTGCGCGGCCGCCGCGTGCAGATAGGGCCGAGTAGCCGGTAGAGGCAAAGAGGCATAGGGAAGGTACTCTCGAGGGGTTGTGCCTTAGGCTATGCTGCGGAAGGCCTCCCTTATGGCGTCTATCGTTTTCTCCACCGCCTCCGCGTTGTGCGCGCCGCTGGTGAATATTGCCTCCATCTGGCTCGGCGCTATGAAGACGCCGCGTTTTAGGAGCTCCTCGTGGAGTCTCTGGTAGAGCTTCTTGTCGCTCTTTGAGGCGTCCTCTGGGCTCCTGACCGGCTCTTTCGTGAAGAATATCTGCAGCATACTCTCCACGTGGTTTATGGTGTAGTCTAGGCCTCTTGCCGCGGCGTTCTCGTCGAGTGCTTCTCTCACGGCCTTCGCCGCCTCAGCGGCGACGCGGTAGGGCTCGCCCGTCTCGAGGACCTCTATGGTTGCAAGCCCTGCCGCCATTACTACTGGGTGCGCGTTGAACGTGCCAGCGTTGAACACCTTTCCTGACGGGGTGAAGTGGCTCATTATCTCCTTACGGCCCACTATCGCGCCCACGGGGAATCCGCCGCCTATTATCTTTCCGAGGGTTGTTATGTCTGCCTCTATCCCGTAGTAGCCTTGCGCGCCGCGTAGGCCGAGCCTAAAGCCCGTTATCACCTCGTCCATTATCAGTAGGGCGCCGTAGTTGCGTGTCAGCTCGCAGAGAGCCTCCAGGAAGCCCTTCTCGGGCGGGATGACGCCGCTGTTGCCCGCGACCGGCTCAACTATAATCGCCGCCACCTGGTCGCCATGTTTCCTCATTATCTTCTCCACGCTGTCCACATCGTTGTACCTGGCTATTAGGGTGAGCTTGGCCACCTCCTCCGGGACGCCCTGGCTGCTGGGGACACCAAACTCTGCGGCAGCGCTACCAGCCCCCACAAGAACCGCATCATGGGCACCATGATAGCAGCCGTTGAACTTGACTATGAGCTTCCTCCCGGTGTAGCCACGGGCCAGGCGTATGGCCGCCATAGTGGCCTCTGTGCCACTGTTCACGAACCTCACTAGCCCGCCCGGGTGGTAGTAGCTGAGTATCTTCTCCGCAAGCCGTATCTCACCCTCAGCAGGCGTACCATAGAGCCAGCCGCGCTCAAGCTGCCGCCTGACCGCCTCCTCGACCCGCGGATGCCGATGCCCAAGTATGAGCGGCCCATACCCCAGGACGTAGTCGACCAGCTGCTCGCCATCAACCGTATAGAGGTAGGGCCCCTCCGCCCTCTCCACGTAGAACGGGTAAGGCCTCACAGCGGCACGGATAGGGCTGTTAACGCCGCCAGGGAAGAGGCTCTGAGCCCTCCGCCACAGCGACAGGCTACGCTCACCAGGCAAGACGTGCTCCCCTCCACGCGGCGCCGTCAACGAACAGTTCTACACAGCGAAAGAGGGCCTTGACCCCAGGAATAATCAGTGCCGCCAGAGATGCCCGGCCAGGTCGCCAAACCCTGGGGCCGCATCAGCGCCCCGAGGAGCCCGGTAGGGCAAGGCCCAGAGCCCCAGGGCGCAGCAGGGGGCTCCCCGGGGCTCCTGCCCCGTGACCCACCGCTCATCCCCAGGGGCCGGTCAATGAAAACAAGAACGCAGGTATGAATGTCTCTATGCATCCAGGGAGCCGTGGCGTTACTTCTCCTTCTTCTTCTTGGCGCCGCCTCCGCCGCCCTTAGGCTTAGGCTCTATGAACTGCTTGAAGTACCAGCCGTGAGCACGCTTGATGTGCTCCAGGAGGTCCTTTCTCCGGTACATGCCTCTGCCGCACACTGGGCAAGGCCTAGCACCAGCCAACGCCGTGGCACCCCCATGGGCTCCTGGCGCGGTAGCCCGTGGCTCTAGGCACCCCCCGGGGGCTGCGGGGGTTTAGGGTCTTTCACCGGCTGGCCCGGCCTCGGCCACGTAGGCTATTGCGCGGCGTATGCGCTCCAACACGTTGAGAGGGATGACTGCGGCGAAGGGCGCGGCATACCGGTATCTCGCGGCCTCCGCTACCACGGACCGGTCGCCCCCAGCCTCGAGGTAGCCTGTTGCGAGCAGCTTGGCCCTCTCGACTGCGCCGCCTAGCGAGTAGGGCACCGAGTAGTACACCGCCACCGCTATGTCCCACGCCTTCTCTACTATCGACGCAGCCTCCCTAGCCTGCTCGAGGTCGACGAGATATAGGCCGTCGCGGCCCAGGATGACGTTCGAGGGGTTACTGTCCCATAGCGCGACGCCGTCCCGGTGGAGGGAGGCGAGGAGCCGCCCATACTCGCGGAACTCGATAGGTACGGGGTTTGAGGAGAGCAGCTCTGCGAGGGTCTTGCCCTCAACGTATGTGTAGGCTGCACGTAGGCGCCTAGGGTCGACCAGTATGGGCCTTGGCACCCTGTAGCCCCTCCCCTCGAGGACTGCGTTGTAGTGGTACTCGGCGCCGAGCCTCTCCTTGGGCCTCAGCCGGGGCTGCGGGAGGGGTAGCGAGAGGAGTGCAGCGAGAAGCCACTTAGCTATAGTCGGGTCCCTGTAGTGCTTGACAACAGCTGTGACGAAGCCTTTCTCGCTCTCAATCACCTTGGCGCTTCTTATGATGCCCCGTCTACGCGCCCGCAGCGCCCCCGCCACACCAGTCAACGCGTAGAGCTGGCGCTCGAAGCCCACCAGGCGTGTGGCGAGCCGCGCACGGTCAAGCCTCAGGAAGAGGAGGGGGTCACGCAGCGGCGGCGCCAGCGAGGAGCCCACGCCCTCTATCACCGCCTCCGGTGGGATGGCGCGGAGCACGTCCAGGCTCGTGGCGCCACGGGCAAGCTCCACCGCCGTTCGGGCAGCCGCGCCCAGCCCCAGTCTCCGGTGGGGCTGGGTCAGGGGAAGCTCCGGGAGAGGGACCCAGCGGCGCCCCCCTAGGCCGGCCTCGCGGACAACCTCATGCAGCCACCGCGACGCGGGGCCCCCAAGAGTCCGCGAATAGAGCGGCCTCAGCCACGTGTAGAACCGAGCCAGGCGCGACATGCGGGCAGCCGGCAGACCCAGGGGGGAGGCCAGCGCGTGGCGGTGAAGCTTCTCGCCTAGCAGCCTCTGGTACCGATAGTTCTCTTCACCGGTGATGCGTGACACGTAGCCCGCGGCATGCGCAAGCAACAGGCTCCTATCGCCGACTACCTCCGTGGGCGAGGCCAGCAAGAAGGACGCAAATATCTCTCCAAGAAGCCCGTCCTTCACGTCCGACTCCGCTACGTGTTCCTCGAGAACCACGCATATGCCGCGCTCTGTTCTCACGACACGGTTCTCGCTGCCCACCCCCAGGTAGAGCCTCAGCCCCGACGACGGATACTCGTAGCCCGCGAGATACTCCGCGCCACACTTCTCGAGCAGCACGCCCACCCCACAGTCCCCAGCCGCCAGCGGCGCCCCGGCGAGGAGCCCTCCATGCAGCCACGTGGGGCGGTCAGGGCGTTACAGCCCCTACCCTGCCACGGCGCGAATAACGCTAGAGGCCCCACCCTGTAGCCTACGGGCATGGAGGCTGTAGAGTGTTGAGCCGGCGCCTGCTCTACCGTGACGCCCTCTTTTACATGCATACGCCTCCGCGGGGCTACCACGTGGAGGGGCCCTGGCGGCTCGAGAGGGCCTACCGGGGTCTCGCGGAGGCGGGGCTCCTCCCGCACCTTGAGGAGAGGCCGGCGCCGCCACCCGCCAGGGCGCGCAGAGAGCTGGAGATGGTGCACTCACCCAGCTACATAGAGCTCATAGACCGCGTTGCTTCAATGGGCGGGGACTATATTGATCCAGACACATACGTGGGGCCATACACCGCCATGGCTGGCTACGCTGTGGCTGCGGCAACGCTTGATGCGCTAGCCGAGGTAAAGGATGGCGGAGTCGCGCTGGTCCTCGCCAGGCCGCCGGGGCACCACGCAGGCAGAGAAGGTTCCGCGATGGGCGCGCCTACCTTAGGCTTCTGCATATTCAATGCATCGGCGCTTGCCGCACTGCGGGCCGCCGACATGGGCTACAAGGTGTTGGCGATAGACTTCGACCTTCATCACGGCAACGGGACACAGGAGATACTCTACGATGACCCGCGCGTGGTCCATCTAGACCTCCACCAGGACCCCGCCACGATATACCCCGGCACCGGGTGGCCCTGGCAGACCGGCGAGGGCGAAGCCAAGGGAACAAAGCTAAACGCCGTGCTCCCGCCCTTTAGCGGCGACGACATCTACACCTACATGTTCGACGCCGTCCTAGACCTGGCTCTGGAGGCGCTCGGCGGAGCACCCGACATTGTAGTGGTAGATGCAGGCTTTGACGCCTACCGGGGAGACGGCCTCGGGCTACTCGAACTCACTATAAACGCATACCGCCACATCGCTCACAGGATACGCAAGCTAGCCGACCGGATCATCGTTGTGCTCGAGGGGGGATACAGCAGTGGACTCGAGAAGGCCTTCCCAGTGTTTACCGCAAGCCTCATGGACATAGACGCTGCCACGTGGACCGAGGAGGAGACCAGGAGCCCCAGGAAGGTATGGGAAGCGGCGGGGAAAAACCTGCGCAGACTCGAAGAGGCCCTAAGAGCTCCTGGGTAGGGCGAGGCACCAGCCGCTACTCCTTGAGGAGCTCGTGTATTATGCCGAGGCCGGCGAGGGTGAGCACGAGGTCCAATACATCCCTCGCAGATATCATGCCCAGCGGCTTACCATCCTCATCCACGACCGGGATATGTCTCACGCCAGCGTCGCGCATCTTCTTTATTACCTCGACTATCTCCTCGTGAGGCCTGACCGTTATCGGGTCCTCGGTCATGATCTCCCATGCCTGTCTGTTCTCGGGGTGCCAGCCCTCCGAGCAGGCATAGACAAGGTCATGCTCCGTTATGATACCTCTCAACTTGCCCTCATCGTCGACGACCAGAACACTCCCAACCTTATTCTTCCTCATGAGCATAGCTACGTCCTTTATGCTGGCGTCTGGCTTCGTGGTTATCGGTGGTGCAGTCATAATGTCCTCGGCACGGAGCGGGACACGCCTCCTACGCAGAAGGAGGATCATAGCGCTAGACCCCTCCTCTACTGATTCTCCAGCCTGTCTACTATGCACGATTGCCGCCTAAAAACGGGGAGGAAGCACAAACACTCCCCTCCGGGCGTTCCTCGTGCAGCTGCTTTGTTCTGCTGCTCAGGCTACGCCTAGAACC
>JAMOSW010000124.1 GCA_027062725.1 Pyrodictiaceae archaeon
GGCCGCGGCAACTGGTCATCCTCCAGCCTCTCCCTGGTCCTCGGCGGGGCCAACTAGGCTCCCGACCGGCTCCCCGTGCACCGCCCGGGCCACGTTCTCTGGGTCAGAGCCGTCAACCACCCGGACGGGTATCCGGCTCCTCTCCACTATGCTCAGCGCGAGGGGGTCGAGCAGCTCGTAGTGGCCCGGCTCCACGCTCTGCTCGAGAACCCGGCGCAGCTCGCTGTAGCTCAGCCGGGGTATCAGCTGGGCCCTGGACACCCTCCTGGGGTCAGCGGTGTAGACGCCCGCAACGGTCGTCGCCAGCACAAGGAGGTCAGCCTCCAAGGCCTCGGCTAGCAGCGCGGCGACGCCCGCCGTGCTCTGCCCAGGCTGGAACCCCCCCGCGACCACTATCCTCCCCGACGAGGCCGCCTCCAAGGCCTCCCATATGCTCCTCGGCGGCTCCGGGTAGGCGAGGGGGTGCAGCGCGTAGGCCAGTAGCCTGGCGTTGAGCCGCGCCGCCTCTATCCCCAGCGCGTCCCGCAGCCCACGGTTGACGCCGACCACGCCGGCGGCAGCGATATAGTCGCGGGCCACCCGGCCGCCGCCAACCACCACGACGAGCCGGTAGCCCTCCCCATGGAGCCTCCGAAGCACACGCACATAGCCAGCTACGAGGACAGGGTTCTGGGGATTCACGTGCTTGCCGCTAATCTTGACCACAGCCGTGCCGGGCACAGCAGCCACCCCTGGAAGCAAGACCACGCCTAGCCCGGGCACGCATTTAGCGGTCCCGCCCTAGAGGAGTAGCTCCTCAGACGGCGCCCTCAGCGGGCCGGGCCTTTCCCCGTGCATGCCCCTCCTTCAGCGCCATGTGTACCTGTTCACGTACCACATGGATGTGAAGCCCAGCAAATAGGAGGCAGTAGAGCAGGTATCTCCAGAACAGACCCGGGGCTGCTGTCTAGGCCCCCCATGGTCCGCCCGGGGCCGGCGGCCCGCATCCTCCGTGAGGGGCCATGTCCCTGAGGGTTCCTCCGCCCCTGCTTGGCCACGCTCTCCGCCGGGAGCCGCAAGGGTCTCTGCGGGCCGCCGGCCACAGTGCAACGTGCGGCAAAGGTACGGATGTTGAAGCTTACCTTCCTGTGCAGCTGCGGGTGTAACGCTATAACCGGCCGCGTAGCCTTCGGCGCTGCGTAGCGTCCGGCACGGCCGGGACGTGGTCGTAGCTGATAGCAGTGGGGCCGCTAGTGGACATATTGGTTCTTCTTCTATATTTCTCCTTCTTGGCATGGAGGGGAGCCGTGAAGTAGCCCCTGGACAAAGGGTAGTGACGGAAGTGGGACCGAGGCCCCACCAAGGGGCCAACATGTGTGCCGGTTAAACCCGGCGCTCCCAGGCCTTGGGCGGTCTCGGGGCGGACCCGTCTGCTCATCGTTGGGCGGCTGACTCCTCTGGGGGCGCCGCTGGGCCCCTGGCCTCTGTGCGGCTGCGTGGGGCCTCGGGGTGTGACCCACGGCTCCCGGCGGAGAGTGAAGCACCATGGAGGCGATCAGCTGGTCAAGACGGGACCGTACACAGCTGATAAAGGATATTCTGCTTATCCTTGCCCAGGGCTCTGTGAGCAAGACTAAGCTGCAGAACCTGGCGGGCCTCAACAAGAGGCTTTTTGAGACATACGTTGAGAAAATACTCGTCCGCTATAAGCTCGTCGAGAAGAAGAGGGTCGGCAGGGTAACGTACTACACCCTTACCCCCCGCGGCAGGGCCTACCTCAACGCCGCCATAATAGCCGACGCGGAGGTCCTTGTCGTCGAGGAGGAGTTCGCTGACCGCGTATCCGAGCTGCTGCTGGAGCAGTACAACATGCCGCACGAGAGGAGGCGGACGGCGGGCGACGAGGAGCTAGAGCTCCCAGTAGACTTCGTCTTCAATACGGAGAGAGGCCCGGTCTACGTCTACCTCGCCGCGACCCACGCCGCCGCCATGGCTAAGCACTGTGCGGCGATAGTGCTGAAGAAGATAACCGGTAGGCCGGCGCTCCTCGTAGCCCCAGAGACGCCCGATAGCATGGGGCGGAACGGTACGGTGCCGGTGGCCTACTATAAGCCTGGCAGCGTGGAGCACGCAGCCGAGCAGCTTGTCGAGGCAGTCCAGTTAGCTAAGAGCGGCATGCTTGACGAGCTCACAGCACACGTAAAGGATACCAGGAGGGTGGTCCTCCTCTAGCCCTATCCCGGCCCTTTCTCGTCGCGGCTCCTTCCGCTCGGGGTGCCAGCCTCCAGCACTACCCCTGCCCCGGGCTCCCTCCGGTACCTGGCCCACCTGCCGCCCGGGTCGCTGACGAGGAAGAGCGGCGAGTCCAGGTCGACTATCCGCGTGAACCCCGTGGCCTGCGCCGCTTGGGCCGCGTGCGCCACCCCCACGCCGGTTTCAAGCATGCAGCCCCACATCGCCTCAAGGCCATGGCTCCATGCCGTGGCCGCTGCCTTCGCGGCCTGGAGCGGGCCGCCCATCTTGGCCAGCTTAAGGTTGACAACGTCCGCCGCGCGGGCCTCCGCGGCCCGAGCAACGTCCACGGGGCTCCTTACTGTCTCGTCTAGCGCCAGCGGCGTCTCTATGGCGCGGCGGAGCTCGGCCACCCGGTCGAGGGCTGTGCTGGCCGGGACGGGCTGCTCGACAAGCTCCAGCCTGTCCCCCAGCAGGGCCTCGAGGCGGCGTATGGCGCGGACGGCCTGCTTGGGGCTCCAGGCCTGGTTCGCGTCCACCCTTATCCTCGCCCCAGGGGCTGCCTCGGCGACGGCGGCGGCGAGCGCCGTGTCGAGCACGAGGCTGCCCGTGCCCAGCTTCACCTTGAGCACGTTGAAGCCGGTTACTGGCGGCAGGGGGATGCCCGCGTCAAGCGTGGGGGGCTTGCCCCGGAGCCCGGCTATGTACTCGACCGCCTCGGCGAGGGCCGCACTGTAGCCCGTCGCCTCCAGCTCCCTGAGCACCCTCGGAGCCGGGATGGAGACCGTGTAGTCCGTCACTAGGCGGGCGGGGCGGCTCCCCCCGCCGCCTAGGAGGGGAGCCTCCTCCATGCCCAGCGTGGAGGCAGCCGCTGCGAGAAGCGCAGACTCGAGCCCCATCCTGGCGGCGGGGAGCCAGGGGGCGGCGCGGTGCACGACACGCAGCGCCTGGTCGAGCTCCTCGGGGATGCGGAGTCCCCGGAGCCGCTGAGCTGCCTCGGCTATGTAGGCTTCGGCTGCCTCGAGCCTCTCTCCCGTCACACTCGGTGCGGGCGGAGCCTCACCCACCCCAATGGAGCCATCCTCAAGCTCCACAACAACCCATATGGTTTCTGCCGTGGTGGAGCTTCTGTAGGCTATCCTGAACGCCTCTCGGAGCGCAGCGCTGACCCGACGGGCCTCTATCCCGGCAACCCGGGGCATGGCGGCACTGACCCCACCTAGATCCCTACGGCTCAGAGACAGCAGAGGGGCCCCCAGGAGCCCCAGCGGCAGGGAGGGCGCTGTGCTACACTTCCTTCCCTAGCTTTTCTCGTTTCTATCAAGGGCCTCGTCGAGCTTCTTCCGCTTCTTCTTAGAGCCTATTTTCCTGCATTTCGATAGGGCGCCGAGCATGAGCTCCTCTTCTGCATAGTAGTCCTCGGGGATTTCTTCGATGAAGCCTCCTTCTTCTTCGCTCACTTCTCCTCAGCCCTCCCGGAGAGCCTCTCCGCGAGATGAGCCAGGTGGGCCGTGTAGAGGTCGTAGAGTATGCGCGGCGGCAGCTTCTCCCCGCTTCGTGGCAGCGCCTCATGCTCCTCGTCAACAATCCTCCACGTGTGGCCGCAGCGGCGGCAACGGTAGAGACGTAGCCATGGCCTCTCGGGGTCGGCCTGGTAGAAGACCACGTCGCCCGGCTTATCCGTGCCGCAGGAGGGGCAGGTGGCGCGGGGGAAGACCCACTCCATGTGGCACAGCGTGCAGTGCATCACCTGCCTCCGGCCCTCGCCCTTCATGTACCCCACCGAGGCGGGGGCGCCGCACACCGGGCAGCGGCCCTGCTGCCAGTACTCGTGGACCCAGCCGAGGGCCTGGCCCGCCGCGAGCCTCACGGCGGAGAGGAGGGGCTGGAGGAGCCAGTAGGCTATTGCCGCGACGTTATCCCGGCTGGTTGAGACCGCTCCTGCCCAGGCGTCGAGGAGGTCCAGGCGGCCGCGGAGCACATCCTCGACCAGCTCCCTGACGCTGAGGAGAGCCTTCTCCACAGGGGAGAGGAGGGGCGCGGCCCTCGCCTCCGGGCTCCACCCGGCCCCCACCGCAGCTTGGGCTATCTCTAGGAGCTTCTCCCGGAGCCACTCCTCGTCGAGCAGGGGCTCCGGTAGGCCCCCCATTTCCTCGAGGAGGCTGCGGCGGGAGAAGGCTATCCTCCGCGCACTCCTCCTTATCTCGTCCATCGCGCCGCTCTCCTCGAGGCGGCGGAGCGCATCCCTCTCCACCTCCGCCTGCCTCTCCAACACGGCCGCGAGGACACGGTAGAGTAGCCTGTTCTCCTCCTCGCGCCGCTGGGCCTCACTCAGCCATTCGAGCGCCTCTCCCAGCTGCTCACCTATGCTACGCAGCCATGGCGCCCTGTTCTCTTCTCTCACGGACTTTGTCTCCGCCAAGACGCCTTACACCCTAGACCTGTAACACACATGGACCGGGGTAGTGTGTAGGTGGTAATTACGCCGAACGCCCCCTAGGGGCTCCTAGCAGAGTGGGGACGGTAGGGAGACGTAGACCTCGCCCCCGCCCCTTGCGGGCTCCAAGAGAACCCGTGGGCCGCCATAGATAATGTCGTGCTCCGTGTAGACTGCTAGGCCGCGGCTGTCGGGGCTCCGGAGCACAAGAGCGACGCCACGCCGCTGGGCCTCCGCTATGCCGGACAGCACCGGGTGATGGTTGCTAACTATGACCCTCACGCCGGCCCTGGCGAGGGCAGCAACCATATCGCCGGATATGCGGCCGGTTGAGGCAACCACAACCACGCCATCCTCGAGCATGCCCGGCTTGGCGGAAAGCAGCCTTGAGACCATCCCCGCGGTCTTCAGCGCGGCAGCGTGGCGGCTGACGTCTGTGACAAAGAATAGAGGCTCTACGGCTCCCTGCTGAAGAAGATAGGCGGCGAGGCTATGTATAGCGTAGGGGCATACCCTCTTGCTTACGCGGCGCACAAAGTCAGCATATAGGGTCTCAATGCTGCCCCAGTCTACCGTGGAGCCCCGCGGTGGCCGCCAGGCAGCGGCGGCTCTAACCACGCGTGCCCTTAGCTGGAAGCGTCTCTCTCCGAGCGGCCTAGCCTCGACTATCTCGGCCTGGTCGCCGGGCTCTATCATGCCCTCGCGGAGGAGGAGCCCAGTCACCGCGTCCTCGACGTTGTTAGGGCTCCCATGGAAGCCGCCCTTGAAGCCAAGCTCGGGCACTACCACCGCGTAGTAGTTATCCACGGCGACTCTCACGGGCCCCAGAGGCGCCGTCGGCTTCATGCATTCCGCCCTTGCATCTAGCATGGGCAACACCTTCTCCCTGCACGTAGAAGCTTGGTGCCCCCCATGAGGGGCAGCGATGGGAAAAACGAGAGGTAAGGGTGGATCCGGTAGCGGGCGCTCATTGTATCGCTCTTAGTCTTTTTCTTTGGCGGCTTTCTCGTAGTATAGTGGGTGGTGTTTACGCACGAAGTCCTCGGGCAGCGTGCCGGTGCGGAACATTGCTCTTATCATTGGCCGGTGCTCGGGTAGCCCGATGGCGAGGTATACGTGTACTATTAGTCCCGCTATGCCCAGCCATGCTAGCCAGACGTGTATTGTATGCGCGAGCTCCCATGTTGACGGGCTGAAGCTGTCGCGGAACCACATTATTACGCCGCTTATGAAGAGCAGCGTGAACCCCACGACCACACCTAGTATCCACAGCTTCTGGCCGAGATTGTACTTGCCGAACCTCGGCTCCTTCTTGCCGATGTAGTAGTCGATGAGGTTCTTTATTGCCTCACCGAGGCCTCCCTCGGGCCATATCTGCCACTTCCTGGCTCTAGGCAGTTCACCCAGCAGCCACGCTATCCCTACAGCAGCGAGTCCTATGCCTGCAAGACGGTGCACCACCCTAGCTACTTGTACGCCGAGGCTATAGGCGTCGTAGCCCTGCTCTAGGGGGCTTGTGCCCATCAATGCCGCGGCCTTTGAGGCAGGGGTGCCCAGCGCGTATGCTAGCCACTCGAAGAAGCCGCTGAGCGGCGAGGGCAGCTTCTGGGCCGATATTATGAGCCCCGTTATTATCAGCGCAGCGGCGAAGTGTATTGCATGCTTATGGGCCCATATCTCTAGCTCGCTGAACACCTTTATCTCGCGACTCACTGCCAAGCCACCTCGAAGCCACAACCATGAGGCTCCTTGAGCCTAGGGATACTGACAACGAAGAAACAGGAATTGTACATGATGGTCTTGTCTTTAGTGCTTTGACTTCTCCTGGACACGCTTTGCGCGCCAGTATATCGCGTGGAGCACAGCGCCCGCCAACGCTGCTGCCGCTATGCCGGCACCAAGGGTCCTTCCTGCGCTGATGGGGAGCAGTGCTCCCCGGGGATCACTGGGCAGCCCTATGTACTCGTTCCACGTCTTGCCCTCCTCTTTGCCGATGTCCTTGAACCTCCTGGTGACGTAGAGGTAGTGTGTGTGGCCCACGTAGTCGTTGACGTTGTCGCCGTATATCTCGTAGCCCATGCTGCGGTACTTCTCTACAAGCTCCTGCCATGGGCCAAACTCCAGCGCGTCAGTCGGGCATGCCTCGACACATGCAGGGGCTAGGCCATTCTGGATGCGGTCAACACACATTGTACACTTGTAGACCTTGTTTGTCTCGGGGTCGTAGCGGGGCACGTTGTAGGGGCATGCTTCTATACAGTACTGGCACCCTACACACTTGTCCGGCCTTATGACGACGGGGCCCTCCGGATGAACCTCTATCGCGTTCACCGGGCACGCCTTGGCGCAGGGCGCTTCGCTGCAGTGCATACATTGCCACTTATGGAAGAGCCAGAAGGGGCCGTTGCCTGTACGCCCTTCATGGAACACCATTGTCATCCACGTGTTTGGCGATAGGTCTGGCGGGTTGGTGTAGCCCCTGGGGTTGAAGCTAGTCTCTTCCGCCTTGAGCCCGTTCCATATCTTGCATGCTACCTGGCACGCGCGGCACCCTATACACGCGTCGAGGTTGAAGACTATGCCATACTCGGTCACGGTTGTTCACCCCCAACATGGTGCGGGAAATAATGCCGCATTTTGGTCTAAAGAATCGGGTTCTCTATTCTCGGCAAGGCCCTGTACGTGTACTTGTCCTTGCTGGCCTTTCTGACCCATGCCAGGAACGCCTTTGTCTCCTGCATAGTAGTCACTATGTCCATCACTAGTATTGATATCGTGTTCGCTACATCGAAGCTGTTGTGAGCGCCGCTCCAGCCCCAGCTCCACGGGACGTTGACCACATAGACCTCCTTGTTGCCTATACGTAGCTTCGGCATCCTTGGGGTAACGTATGCTCTCACGTATATCCTGTTTCTACTGTTGCCCAGCTCTATTATATCGCCGCTCTTTATCCCCAGCTTCTGTGCTAGCTCTTCCGGTATCTCAGCGAAAGGCTCAGGCACGGTCTCAGCGATGTAGGGCACATTCCTAGTCATTATGCCTGTGTGCCAGTGCTCCTCGAGCCTGTTCTCAGTGACAACTACTACCTCCGAGCCGCTAGGTGCTATGCTCTTGAGCTCCTCATAGCTAGTGGCTACAGCGTTGTAGAGTTCCGGCATCTTCTCGGGGGGCTCTATGTAGAACAGGTTCTCTATCCTCCTCCAAGCTAGCGCTGGGTACTCGGTGGCTATCTCGAGGCTCGGACTCTCCGCCGGCTCGAAGTGGAACGGGTAGTCGATGCTGTACGCCCATGTCTTGCCGTCCGGCCCTGTTATCGCGTACCACTCACCATACTTCTTTATGAACTCCTTGACGCACTTCTTGTAGTTAGCTGGATTGCTCCCAACACACGACTTGAACTCGTTTATGAACTTATCGTGCACCTTGCGCCACTCCTTCCAGTCCTTGTAGGCGACTATCTTGTCCCCTACGTGCTTCTCGCCCTTGAAGTAGGGCTTGTAGAACACCGCCTTACCATAGTTTAGTATCAGTTCTGGGTCATAGTAGAAGCTCTCACACATGGTGCACCGTATGCCCATCTCCTCCGCGGTCTTTATCTCGTAGCCCCCGTCCGGCTTCCACACAACTATCTTGCCAACGGTCTCTCCGCGGCGTATCATAGCCTCCGGGTCGGAGGCCCCGGTGAACACGTCAGCCGTTGTCTTGACGGGGCATTTCTCGGTTAGGCATGTCCAGGCACGTTTGTAGAACTTGCCTATGACGAAGTTGTGGCCCGGTATGAATGCTGGCCTCAGCTCACCGGTCTTCGCGTCAACGATGTCCCCGGCCTCGCCCCATATCTCTACCTCCTTGCCGTCAAGCTCTGGGCCGACAGCGTAGCGGCCCGCAGGGAACCGCCATTTCTCGGTCTTGCCGAACGTCTTTTTGAGCGTGTATAGGTTGTAGAGTATCCTCACGTTCCTTGGCCAGCTCCAGCCCCAGTCCTTGTAGAGCCTCAGCGGCGCCTTGCCGCCTGGATGCTCTAGGGTGCCGCTGTCGAGTAGGCCGTCTGGCTGTGCGCCGGGAACGCGTGGCGCGGAGACGCGGCGCATTGCTAGCACGCGGTTGTGGTACCAGTCGTACTGGCCATAGTAGAGGTCTACGGCTGCGTCTATCTCCTTGTAGACAAGGACAGGGTCTATCTCCTGATAGTCGCGCCATGGGAACCTGTTGCTGCCGTAGTTCATGTACGGCCCTATTCTTCTCCTGTAGAGCTCGACTATGGTGTCCGTGTCGGGGTGCTTGACGAGCACTTTCTCGGTAGTCTTGCCGTATTCCTCGCTGGGGAGCTTGGCTAGGCCGGCGCGGCGCATGTGGTACCACAGCTTGTACATTATCCATAGGTCTGCCTTGGCCTCTCCCGGTGGCTCCTTGACGCGGTGCTGCCACTGTATCCAGCGGTTGCTGTTGGTTATGCTGCCCTCCTTCTCGTACTGAAACGCGGCTGGGAGGAAGACGTCTGCGAACCAGGCGGTCTCTGTGAGGAATATGTCTGAGACTACTAGGAGCTTCAGGGAGGCTAGGGCGGCCATGGTCATCTTCGAGTCCGCATCGCTTATCGCTATGTTCTCGCCGAAGAGCCACATTGCGTCTATCTTGCCGCCCAGTTTCCGAGTCCTAGGATCGTCTGGGAGGAGTACGCCCATCCACCAGTTGTTCTCCGTGTAGCCCTTGTTGAAGGGCAGGTCGCTTATCACTGCACTGTTCTCGTCCCAGGGCTTGTCCTCGGGGTCTGTCCCGACGAATATGCCCATGGAGAGCTCGTAGCGGCGCCAGTTGTGGAACCACCACGCCCACAGCAGTGCCCCACTGTTGACTGCCAGCTTGCAGTTGTCGCCATCCGCGTCACAGTCGCTGCACTTGAGGCCAAGGGCCTTACACGTCTTCATGCTCGGGCGCCAGTTGAAGGCGTCAGGGAAGCCCTTGAGCTTCCACTCCTGGTAGGCCCGTATCTGCTTGCTACTGGTCGGGACCTTGATGTAGCCGGGGAATATGTGGCTCAGTATGCACAGGTCTGTGGTGCCCTGCACGTTGCTGTGGCCGCGGTAGGGGTTGAGGCCGCCGCCGGGGAAGCCGAGGTTGCCCAGGACTAGCTGGACCAGCGCCGCGAGCCTTGTGTTCTGGGTCCCAACGTGGTGCTGTGTGAGCCCCATAGCCCACTCTATTGAGGCGAAGCGCTTGAAGCCCGTCGTTACACCGCTGTTCTCTACGAACAGCTTTGCTATCTCCTTTAGCTTCTCTACCGGGATACCGGTTATCCTTGAGACCTCTTCCGCTGTAAACCTCTTCGCTATGTCTTTTATCTCCCATATCTCGTCAAGGTCTATGTTGAACCGTTTCGCGTACTCCTGGAACTCTGGGAGCTTATCCACCGGCGGATCGCGCTCGAAGAACGCATAGTGTAGCAGGTAGTACATTACGGGTATGTCTGTGCCGGGACGGTGGAAGGCGAATATCTGGGCCTTTGAGGCTGTCCTGCCATACTTGGGGTCGACAACGACGAGCGTAAGTGTGCCCCTCTTTATGCCCTTCATTACATGCCTCATCGAGACGGGGTGGGCCTCGGCGGGGTTGCCCCCGAGTATGAGGTAGACGCTAATGTACTGGGTGTCGGGGAAGCTCTGGGTCTGGGCGCCGAAGCCTACTGTGCCCGCAAGGCCGGCCACGGTCGTCGAGTGACAGCGACGTGCATCATGGTCTATATTGTTAGTGCCTAGGAGCATGCTTATCTTCTTTATAAGGTACGCCTCCTCGTTGAGCATCTTAGCGCCAGCCATTATCATGAGGGGGTAGTGGTTGCCGAGGCGGAAGTAGCAGCCCTTCTTGCTATCGCATATCTTGCCGTCATAGGGGTGGTAGGCTCTGACTGCGTCAGCATTCTCGGAGAGTATCTCACGCATCCTCTTGATTATGTACTCGAAGGCCTCCTCCCAGGTGACTTCGCGCCACTGCGGCTTATACTTCTCCAGCACCTGCCGAAGCTCATTGCTGTCCTTGGCCTTCAGTATCTCCTCGGCGGGCGGCTTGGGGTTTGTCCTTATCAGGACCTTTCTCGCGCGGAGCGGATTATATTCGCCGAATAGCTGTATCCCGGCCTTGCCCTTGATGCAGAGCTTGCCCTCGTTGAGGGGATTGTCGGGGTCTCCCTCCAGATAGACTACCTTGTCGCCCTTCTTGTAGAATATTATGCCGCAGCCTACGCTGCAGTAGGTACATACTCCCTTAACCTCGACAGTCTCCTCTATGGGTATGCCTCCTATCTCGCCGAGCCTATACTTCTTGGGGGCCTTGTAGCCTAGTGCGCGCAGTGTGCTTAGCGGCAGAGCCGAGAGCGCGGCCAGGCTTGCTGCGGTTTTGAAGAATGTACGGCGGGTTAACTTGGTCCCGCCGTATGGGGGCGCCATCTTACCGCTACACCACCATGGACTGCTCATGTAAAATGCTTCATTATTAATAATGTTAAAATGGCTTCTGTAAGATGAATATGGCAGCGCCAGATTACATATGTGTACATGAATTAAAACAAAATAATGGTACTTCGAATAATTCAATGTGTCTAAGTCTTTCTTTAATATATTATTGGCTAATATTATATAGAAACATTTATATCTGAACATGAAGGAAATATCAGTGTTGCGATAGGCTATCATTCGCTTCAACGGAGGCTGTGGGCGCACCCTCGGCTACGGTAGCCTGCGTGCTAGCTTCGCCGCCGGGACGTTCGGTCGATGGTGGGGGCCGCTAGGCTGCCCGGGGGGCGGAGTTAGTTTCTGCTCAGCCCCCCTCCGGGCCCCCTTATGGTATTACCGTAGTGTTACCTGGGTCCCCTAGGGAGTGCTTGGCGTGGAGGGCCTACGGCTGGGTGCTGGGGACTGGTTTCTGGACCTCTTCACGGGGGAGGCGGAGAGGCTGCTGGAGCAGGGCCCCTGGGGCCGCGGCGGCCGGGTCGAGGAGCTGGTGGAGCCCTACTGGTGGGTGCCGGGGCTCCCCGAGGCCAGCGTGGAGCCCCCCACGGTGGCGGCGGTGGATGGCGGCGGGGCGCTGGTGCCGCTGCAGGGCGGCGGCGCGCTCTACATAGCGAGGGCCTACGGCTACGTGGAGGGCGGGGAGCCGGAGAGGGTGCTGGAGCTCCGCTACTACCCCGTCCGGGAGACGGTGGTGCTGGACGCTCTCCGGTCGTGGCTGGAGCACCGTGCGGCGACGAGGCTCGTGCTCCGGCTGCCGCCGGGCAGCGTGCTGCTGATGGATGGCAGCCTCTGGGTCACCGTGACTGTCTCCCTGTCGGCGCTTGCGCGGCTCGCGAGGGGCGCCGTGCAGGGCCCTGGGGGCGTATACGCGGGCGTGTTGAGCGCCTACACGCTGGCCGAGGTGGCGCAGCTCGCGGAGGCCGCGGGCAGGCGGGGCGTGCTCGTGGCCTACGTGTCGAAGGACCACGGGTTCAGGGCGCTGAAGGAGAAGCTGTTGCTGGATAGGGTTGCCGGCCTGGAGCCTCGGCTGGGGCCGCTGGTGGAGGCTGCGCTCGAGTGGTACCCGCTGCCGCCGAGGGCGCGTATCCGTCTCCTCGAGTCGCGGGGCCTGCTGCAGGGCGCCGCGCTGCGGCTGCTCGACGCGGCGCTCGACCCGAGCTACCGTGACCCCTCGTTCATAGACGAGGTGGCTGGGCAGGGGCAGGGGTACAGCTGGTTGCTGCGTCTCCCTCCCCCGCAGCGCGTCCACCGCGTCTTGGCGAGGCTGGGTGCTAGGGGCCTGGTGGAGGCGGCGGCGGAGAGGGCGGAGCAGCTGCTCCCGCCGGGGGAGAGGGAGGCGCATGAGCTGCGGGACCAGGCTGGGAGGGTTGCTGCCGCGGTTGACCAGCTGCCGGCGCCGCTGCTCCAGTACATGAGGCCCGCGCCTGGGGACCCGCTGCTGCTTGTCGAGCACCCCGGGCCGGTGGGGGGCTACCACTCGCCGGGGAGGGTGCTGCAGGAGCCCCGGGGCTCGGTGCTCGAGGCGCTGGCGGCCATAGTCTCCGGCTATGCTGGCCCCGAGTACTACAATATCCCGCTGATAGCTGCCCACTTGAACGCCACGCTGTCCTCGAGGCAGCTGGGGAACTACCTGCGGCTCTTGGAGAGCCTGGCGGCGGCGCGGGGGGTGAGTCTTGGGCTGGCGCGGCGGGCCAGCATGGCTCGGCGCCTTGCTAGGAGGAGGCGGAGGAGGCTATGAGCGGCCAGAGCTTCTCGTAGCTCGCTACTGCGCGGGCCTCGTCCAGCCACTCTACGGGCTCCTCGAGGCCCTCGACGCGGCGGGCTACGAGGATGTAGTAGTTCCTGGCCTGCTGGAGCCCCGTGTGGGCCGCCCTGGCCTCTAGGCCGCGGAGCAGCCTCTCCGCCTCCGCGAGGCTCATGTCGCTCCACTTGGCCTCTATGAAGGCGGCTGCCTCGCCCGGTGCCCTCGCCACCAGGTCTATCTCGATGCCGCGGTGCCACCAGGGCCCCCACTCGGTAGGCGTGAACGGGGGGAGGCCCCGCCTAGACAGCTCGGGCAGGCTCTGCTCAAGCACGTGCTCGAAGGTCTTCGAGGCGTGGACGTCGAGCCTTCTCCATATCGCGTTCTTGGCTTCCTCGACTGCGCCGGCCTCCACGAGGCTGCGGAGGGGCTCAAGGAGGCCGAAGTAGAACCTGAAATACTCATCCACGATCTCGAGCCTGGCGCCCCTCCTCTTGCCGAGCGGTGCCCGCCTCCGGAGTATCTCGAGCTCCTCCAGGACCTCGACGTAGCGGTGCACGCCCCGCGGGTCCAGGCCCGCGGCCTGGGCGGCACGGGCGGGGGAGGTGTAGCCCTCGGCGACCGCGCGTAGGAGGGCGAGATAGCTCCTGGGCTCGCGCAGCTCCTGGCGGAGTAGGCTCGCCGCCTCCTCGAGAAGGGGCGAACCCGGCGCCACCACCCTGTCGAGAACCTCCCGGGCGCTGGCCGCCCCATACGTGGGGGCCAGGTAGGCGGGGGTGCCGCCCACGATGCTGTAGGCGCGGAGCGCCTCCACGGGGCCCATGTGTGGCCAGAAGCCCTGGGCCTCGAGGAGCCTCATGGGGCGCACCCGTAGCCTGGCGGTCACGCGGCCGTGAAGCGGCGCCCTGGCAGCGAGGAGGCCCCGCTCGAACCATGAGGCGGCTGAGCCGCTCAGCACGAGCACCATGTCCGCCCTGGCGAGGACCGTGTCTATGCTCCTGGCGAGCCTGCTCGGCAGGGAGGGGTCGGCGTCGACTATGTACTGGAACTCGTCCAGCACCACAACGAACCTCTCCCCGACCTTCTCGGCCGCCTCCTCGAGGAGCTCCACTACGTCCCCCGAGACGAGGGGCACGCCCAGCTGGGCGGCGAGCGTGGCGCGGAGCTCCTCTACTATCTGCCTGTAGCCCAGCTCCACCGCCTCGTAGTAGGCGCCTCGGCGGCCCCGGAGCCACTCGGCGAGGAGCCTGGTCTTCCCTACCCTCCTCCTCCCATAGACAGCGACCACGCGGAGTCCCCGCGAAGCCCACTCCCGCTCCAGTACCCCGAGCTCCCTCACACGGTCAACAAACGGAGCCCCATGCAAGACACGCAGCCCAAGCTACTCGTACCCAGATACGTGTACCTAGATACGCTTACCCCTACACGCGTTACAGCCTCCAGGAGAAGAGGTTACATCCCCCAAGCCGCCACCCCAAGGGGCGGGCGGGGATGGGCGGCCCCGCGTGTAGCCGCGGTTTGCCGAACCCCGCCGCCTCCCTCTCGGAGGGTGTAGCCGGGTTGAGGCGCTGGCATCTGGCTGCCCTCATAGTGCTGCTGTTTGGCCTGGTGAGCCTCCTCGGGGACGCCAGCTACGAGGGCCTGCGGAGCATACTGCCGGTCGAAGCAGGCGGCCCCGGCGAGCTCGGCGGCCTGGTGGGCGTGGGCGAGTTCATAGCCTACGGGCTCCGCGGCGTGGCGGGGCTCGCCGCGGACCTGCTTGGCAGCTACTGGGCCCCCGTCTTCATCGGCTACGGGCTCGTCCCCCTGGGGGTGCTGCTAGCCCTCTACGGGGGCCCCGCGGGGCTGGCCCTCGGCTACTGGCTCGAGAGGCTCGGCAAGGCCATCCGCGGCCCCAGCAGGGACGCGCTCCTCTCCTCCGCCGCCCCCGAGGGCCGCAGGGGCCTCGTCTTTGGCGTCCACGAGGCCCTCGACCAGCTCGGCGCAGTCGTGGGCCCCCTGCTGGCCTACCTGGTGGTTAAGGGCAGGGCCCCTGCCTGGCTCCTCGCAGCCCCCGGCGCAGCCACCCTCGCAGTGCTCCTCGCAGCCCGCCATGTCTACGCCAGGGCGAGCCTCGTGCCCACGAAGAGGAAGGGCCGGGAGGCGGTCAGGGAGAGCCTAAGGGCAAGCATGGCTGCGGTGGCGCTGGTCGCCATCCTTGGGCTCCTCACCCCCAACCCGCTCGCGGTGGCGGCGGTCGCCAAGCTCGGCGGTGAGGCTGCTGCAGCCCTGCCCCTCCTCTACGCAGCCGCCATGGCCAGCGATGCGCTGGCCGCTGTGCCGCTCGGCCTAGCCTACGACAGGAGCCCAAAGGCGGGCATCGTCGCGCTCGCCGCCTCCGGCGCAGCAGCGGCCGCCGCCCTCCTCGGGGGCCACTGGATTGCTGCCGCCCTCCTCTCCGGCATAGTCGAGGCTGGCTACGAGACAGTAGCCAGGGCCATGGCCAGGGGCGCCACGGGCTACGGCGCCCTTGGCGTCGCCCGGGGGCTCGCCGCCGGAGGCTCAATACTCCTATACGCGGCGCTCTACAGCCACACGCTGGGGCCGTGAGGAGCATAGGGCCGGGGTGATGCACCTCCGCCGAAGCAGCGGGAGGGGTGTGGAGCGGACACCTCACCGAGCCCCAATCGCCCGAAGCCTCCTGTCGACGACACCGGCTACCTCTTCCCGGAGCAGCCGCGCAGCCTCTACCAGGACGTGGGGCACGCGGCCACGGACCAGCTCCCTCGAGAGCTCCTCCTCGAGCCCCAGGAGGCCGCGCCAGTCTAGCGGGTCCACGCGGGCCGCCCTCACCAGGCTGTCCCAGACGCTGTGGTGGCTGGCGCCCAGCCGCGCTGCCACCGCCTCAGCGACACCCCGGTGCCCCTCATGCCCATCCACGATGGCCACGTGGAGGGCTCCTCCGCGGAGGAGGCCGCCGACTATATCCGCGAGGAGCTCCTCGAGCAGCCGCGGCCCGCGGGGCCCCACGGCGAGCCGGCGGTGGCAGGGACTGAAGCCGTAGCCCAGCGGCGGCGCCACCAGCCACCCCTCCCACCGCGCAGCGAGGCAGGACGCGGCAAGCGCCAGCACCGTGTCGAGGGCAGCCGGCACACCCCGCGGATGATCCTCGAGGCTCCCCAGCGGGAGCAGCACCACGCCACCCTCAAGCCCCTCAGCGCTCCACAGCATCGCGCCGAGGCACGCCGTGACAACATGCTCGAAGCCAAGCTGCCTCTCCATATCTTGGAGCCTCCTCCCGCGAACGCGTCTGAAAGGACAGAAGTGTTGCCAGACGGGCCCTACCAGCGTTATCCGCCGACACCGATGCGGACCTGGAGATATAGGCGAAGGAACGGCAAACAGTAACAAAAACACATAGGCGTCATGCCTTTTCAAGACCTCTGCCTAGCCGTGATCAACGCCCCACACCGTGTACTCTACAAGCGTGGGGTAGGACCCCTGCGGCAGAGACTTCGTGTCAAGGTGGCGCTGAGTATACTTCTCCACAGTTATCTCCAGCGTATGCCCCGTGCCGCCACCCCGCAGTTTGAGCTCAAAGAGGCTCGCAGCAGCCCGTGCATCCATGTAGGCTACGCTGACTAGCGTGCTGGCGGCCTCGGGTATTAGGACATAGGCCGGGGGGACAATAGCCGAGATAGCTGACCACAGCGCAACATTAGCAGTATAGGCTATAAACGCTGCAAGATTGTTGCCATATTCCGCCGTTGACTTGAAGCTGTCAAGCGTCGCAATGTAGCCGGGCCCGCTGTCCCGCAGATACATGTGCCTTAGAGTCACGCTCTCTGGAGTAATGTAGCCGCCCGTGGGCTTGGCCTGCATAGTCATATAGCTAAGGGCTTCATGTATACCCCGTACTTGGCTAACAGCATTAGCATCTATCCTATTCAGGTCAAATCTATAATAGTGTATCGGTGCAGTGTTTACGACTGGCGTAAAGATCCAGTACTGCCTAGAGTTTACGCTAGTCGTGCCGCTAAGGAGCAGTACCAGCATACCGTCATAGAGATACACGTCATCCATAGGGGCATATATGGCCCAGTCATCGAGCCCCTTTGTTAAACGAAGACTTACCGAGGCACCCTCAATGCTCAGCACGGACCTCGAGACAGGCCACACTATGACGCCCATTATGGACAAGCCTGCATTTACGGATATGTAGCTGCTTGCCGCGAGAAAGCCCGAGACTATGGGATACTGTGTCCCGCTACAGGTTGGACAGCACGCCTTAATCCTAACTAGAGGTGCACGCTCGAAGTGCTTAACGACGGTTCCCGCTGGGTAGGTGTGACGCCAAGCCACTGGAGTAACCCTTCCTAGCAAGCTCGCGATGAGGTCATCGACTGGGACTACGCCGTAAACCGCTGAGCCGTCGCCGCGGCTCTTCCAGTGAGCAAGGCCGTACCAGCGTGCTGCGTAGACAAGTGCCTCCTCGAAGCTAACCCTATTGCGTGGAATTAGAAGTGCTTGGCTGAACTTTGTCGCGAAAAGCCTCCAGGCCTGTCGGGCGGTACTTTCCGGGCGCAGCCGCTGCAGCCAGATATTTGGCGGCGTATCACGCGCATTATAGAGCTCTTCATTCACTATAATCGTCTGTGAGCCTAGCGGTAGGAACATGTTCAGCCCGATCTCTCGCCTTGTATTAGAACCAAGTGCTTCCCTGACCTCCGAGCGAAGCGTCTTAGCCAGCACCTGGTCTATACGGATGCAAGGGGTAAACATAGCCCTATCTATCCTGATCGTCCCTGCCTTTAGAAGGATATCGGGCTCTTTGATAGCCCGCTTCCAGGCATCGGCTCCGCCGCCCCTGAGCAGGACAAACCCGAGCGTGTCTAGCGTTGCTGCCGAAACACAGAGGCGCCCCTCACGATCGTAAAGATAGAGGTTGACGTGCACTGCCGCTAGGTCGCCCGTGCCGCTGCCCAGGGTGTCATAGAGCTTCGCAACGGGGAGCCGCAACGTGGCGAAGGAGCCGTCTGTGCTGGTGACGAGTAGTCCCTTCTCCACGGCAGCACGGGGAGTTGAGACGATAACCTGCACGAATCCAGCAACGTATCCCTTCTTCCAGGCCCAGTCAAGAGGCACGATAACGTCGAGGCTTGAAGGCTTAGACATGTCTATTATAAAAAAGCCGCGGAGGCCACTAGTACGAAGCCTAGAAGAGTGACTGGGACGCTACGCATAACTCAATCCTCCAT
>JAMOSW010000125.1 GCA_027062725.1 Pyrodictiaceae archaeon
CCATGGGAACCTGTGTGATGTGCAGCAAATGCCCCACGGAGAAGGAATTGGGGCTGTTCCAGACATGCCCCGAAGAGAGCAGCAAGAAGAGATAAAAAGGAGCAGAGAACCCGGTTCTATTCGGCTCCACAACAGGACCATACCAGAAACACTCACAAGAGAAATGCAACTGTACTTCAATCACGTATTTTCGTATAAAGTTTACTGTAGACGAAACACTCACAAGAGAAATGCAACCTACACATACAAGTTCCAACTCTAATCGGACACAAGCAGAAACACTCACAAGAGAAATGCAACAATGATATCAACACATTTACATAGTTAAGAGCTTGCTCTTTGAAACACTCACAAGAGAAATGCAACCTATCACTTCTCTTATGAATGTCAAGCTTGCTATCTTTGCCTCGAGAAACACTCACAAGAGAAATGCAACTTTATTTCATACAACCTCGTGTAGCTCAATCCAGTGTTTGACTGGGAAACACTCACAAGAGAAATGCAACTCTCAGCCTCGGCGTACCTCACCGTCTCGACAAAGTTCTCTATGAAGAATTCACAAGAGAATTGCAAACTAGACAAGCAACTAGCTAGGATAGGGTTTGTCAACATGTTCTTGGGTGCAGAAAAGGCTGAAACATTTTACGAGAGGGATATTGTAGTTCTTGGCGGAGACTGTGCCTAGCCGCCTCTTGCAGAGGGTCGTCTTGCTCCCACTGTTTTTGCCTCGCTTTGTTGTTGTGGACACGTTTTTCCCACCATGCGGGCTAGTCTTATAGGCGGTGGCGTGGCGGTAGTGGCTACTAGGTGGTTGTCTTCGATAACCGCAGCGGGCGGGGCGGGGGCCTCTACCCGCTTCTAGTCCTCTCTACTCTCACCCTCTATGATGCGAGCCTCGTGGTGCTCAGGCTGGGCGGTCTGCTGGATTTCTCGAGGCCAGCGTGGCTGCTGCTGGCGGCCGCCTTCTTTGTCTCCGGGCCTGGGAGCTGGGCCCTTGCTGCCAGCCTGCGGCCCGGTGCCGTGAGGTTCCTTGTGGCGGTGGCGCCTCTCGGCGCGCTGGGCGTCGTCTACTCCGCGGTTTTGACGGGGGCGTTCAGGGCGGGCATAGAGGAGGCCGCGGGGGCCGCCGGCCGCCTCGCGGGCCTAACCCTGCTCCTCATGGGGCTGATGGAGCTGCTGCTTGTGGAGGACGCCAAGCGCGTCTTGAACGGCTTGACTAGGCGCTGTCTGGGCGGGATACCGCTCTACATATACCCGCTGCTGGTGCTGTTCGCGCTCACAGTCGCCTACCGCGGCAACATCCTGGCCTACACTGTGTACGTTGCCGCCCTCGTCTATGCCGCTAGGAGGCGGCCGCCGCACGGTGCCCGGCTGGGCTGCACCGCGGTGGCCGCCTTGGGGCTCACCGCGGCCCTGGGCCTCGCCGTGACGGGGAGGCTCGAGGCTGCCCTCGTCTCCACGCTGTTGGCCTCCGCGGCTGTGCTGGCGCCGTGGGCGCCCCTGGGCAGGCTTGGGCTGAAGCGGGGCCGGGAGGCTGACGTGGTTGACCGCCTGGCTCTGCTGGGCCTCGCCGCGATAGCGGCCGAGCTCCCCTACGGGATAGACCTCTCGATGCTAGCGGCCGACGCCGCGGTCTACGCCACTGTGGCGGTCCTCGGCTGGATGCTCACAGCCGCGGTCGCCGAGGCGGCGGCGAGGAGGCCCACCGTCGCCACGGTGGCCAACAGCCCGGTGCTGCGACATGCAGCCGGCTTTGCCCTGGTGCTGGCCGGGCTCCACGTCCTGGGCCTCGGCGTGGACCCGGGCCTGGTGCTACTGGCCTCCGCCACCGGGGCGGCCCTGCTCAACACCCTCGCCAGGCACCGGGCCAGGGCGGCGTCCAGGCTTCAGGGGAAGGAGCGGGTGCCGACGATCACATGGGACCACGACGCCTAGCCCCTCTGGGCCGCGTGGGCCCAGCCCGCCATCTCGCCCAGCATGTAGAGCCCCGCCACGAGCCCTGCGAGGGCCAGGAGTGGGGGCGCGAGGGCGCCGAGCGCGGCCAGGGCGCCCGAGGCGACCGCCAGTAGGAGCCTGGCGCTTCGCGGCAGCAGGCTTGGGGCGGGGCTGCGGCCCGCGAGCCCTGCTGCGAGGAGGAGCCCCGCCAGCAGCGCGGCCACAGGGCCGGGGAGGAGTGGGCTGGATCCGAGCGCGCTGCGGGCGAGGCCCGTGGCGAGGCCCGCTACCTGCAGCGCGGCCGTCGCGCCGAGGAGGGTGGCGTTGCTGGCGGCGAGGCGGCGGCAGCCGCGGCGTTGGGCGAAGAGGCAGGCGGCTGTGGTGAAGAGGGCTCCTGCCAGCGCCGAGCCTGCGGCCGCGCCCGAGACGGGGGCCGAGGCCGTGGCGGCGCCGAGGAGCGCGGAGCCCAGTATGCCCGCTACTGCCGCGTCGCGGGCCTCCAAGTGGCCGCCAGCCCTCCAATGCTAGCAGGTGAGCCTGCCGGCGTTGACGCGCAGCACCTGGCCTGTTATCGCCCTCGCGGTGTCGGGCATCGCGAGGAAGTATACTGCCTCCGCCACGTCCCTCGGCTGGATTATCATCCTGAGGGGGTGGAGCTCCTCGACCCTTTTCCTCTTCTCCGGCGTGTCTATGAAGCCCCTTACCATGTCCGTCTCGACGAAGCTCGGGGCGACCGCGTTCACCCTTATGCCGCGGGGCGCCAGCTCCACCGCGAGCCTCCTGGTTAGCCCTATGAGGCCGGCCTTGCTGGCCGCATAGGCGGCCGACGCCACCACGTTGCCCGTCTCCCCCGCTATGCTCGCCACGTTGACTATGCTGGCCCAGGGAGCGGCCTCGAGGAGAGGCAGGAAGGCCCGGGTGACGAGGAATGCGCCGGTCAGGTTGACGCGGATGACACGCTCCCAGTCCTCCAGGCTCGTCTCCTCCAGGGAGCCGAAGTGTATCACACCCGCGTTGTTGACCAGGACGTTCACCCAGCCCCAGGCCCCCCCGACCCTCGAGGCCACCTCCTCCACCATGCCAGGGTCGGAGACGTCGAGCCTACTGTAGCGGGCCTCGACACCCAGACCCTCAAGGACGCGGAGGGTCTCCTCGGCGCAGCCACGGCAGCCGCGGTAGGTGAACCAGACCGAGCACCCAGCTTCAGCGAACCTCTCCACAACAGCCCTACCAATACCACGGTCGCCGCCCGTCACAAACACCCTACAGACACGGCCGGAGCCAGCCACAGCCAACACCCCACCGGCGGGGAGAGAGGGGGGTGACACTAGAGAGGCTAGCCCCACATCACGGAGAGGGCAGAGCCCAGCACAGCCCCCGCGCCAAGGAGGGATTTACACAGCTCCCCCGGCACAACCCCAAGGGCATAGACGCCACCTACCCCTGGGGTCCCCGGAGGGAGGCCGCGAGGAGCCCCAGGGCGGCAAGGGATAGGCCCGCCAGCCTGCCCAGGAGGCAGACGTGGAACAGCGGGGACTGGGGCACAGCATCCGCGGCTAGAGGCACCACGAGGCGGCAGGCGAGAAAGATGAGACCGCCAGCACCCACAGCGGCGCCCAGGGCCCCAGAGAGGCGGACGGCCAGGAGGAGCAGGAGGAGCACCAGTGAAACTATGTAGGCCGCGCCGAAGATCCGCATCAGCCACAGCCACGCCAGCTCCCCGGGGCCCGGCCTCCCAGTCAGGGCGAGTGCTGCGGCTGCACCCGCAAACCTTGAGGCCGCGGCGGCCAGCCCGGCCACAGCCGCGGACAGGGCCCAGGACGCGACGAGGAGAGCGCCGGCGGCCAGGAGGAGCGAGGAGAGGATGCCTCCCACCGCCAGGGCCGCAGGGAGCCCGGCGGGGCCTGCGAGGCGGGGAGCCAGAAGGCTCCAGGCCAGCACCAGGATGATGGACAACGCGATGAGCGCAAGGCCCTTGCGTGCGGCGCCGACACACTGGCTCAAGGAGAGGAGCTGCCTCCTCACTGTCGAGGCCGTGTGCTGTAGGAGAGAGGCGGAGCCGCCTGGGGATGCGATAAAAACATGTCTGAGGCTGAGGCTACTCTAGCCTCTCGGCTATGTACTCGGCGAAGTGCACGACCTTTATGTCTAGGCCGTATAGCTTGGCGCCGCCCTCGATGCTGTGCATGCAGACTGGGCAGGCTGTTACCACCGTCTTGGCGCCGCTCTTCTTCACGTCGTCTATCTTCCTCTTGACGGCTATGCTCCATGCCTCCTGCGTCTTCAGTATGAACTCTTTCTCTTTCTCGCCGCTGAGCAGCATAGACGAGTCGACACCCATGAGCTTTGCCATCATTTCTATCATCTGCATGCTTAGGCAGCCTATGCCTCCTCCGCCGCCGCAGCAGTAGCTCTCGGCGCCATGGTGGGGGAGCAGGCGGAACCCACTGCTCGCGGCCCTCAGAGCCTCAACCGGCTCCTTGGTTACGCCCGCGCGGCGGCCTAGCTGGCAGGGGTCGTGCCATGTTACGGGGTCGTCAGTTCTGCGTAGCTTTATCCTGCCCTCCCTGAGCAGCTGCACCACCAGCTCTGTTATGTGGAGCACCTTGTAGCTAGGCCTCCTGCCGAGCACCTTCGGCAACTGGAACCGCATCCATGGGTAGACGAAGCCGCCGTCCAGTACCACCACGTTCTTCGGCCTAAGCTTCTCTATGCTCTCGTTGACGAAGCTCATTACCTCGCGGGCGCTGTCGCCGAAGCCAACCACTGCGCCTATCGGCGGGCGGAACGCCAGCGGCTCCTTGGGCAACGTCCAGTTCACTCCAGCCTTGTCGAGTATCCTCATGGCGCCTATGACCGCGCCGGGGTAGAACATCGCGTCAGCAAGGTTCACCATGAGGTAGTAGTCGGCGCCCTCCTTGTCGTAGGGCAGCGGCTTCCCGAGAGCCTGCTCCGCCTTAGCCATCACGTCCTGCCATATCTGGCGCAGCGCCGGTATATCCATGAAGACGCGTTTTCTCTCAGCAGCCTCGAACACCGCCATCAGCACGGGTATCCTGCCGGCCCGGGAGACGAGCGGCGCCAATAGGCCCTTGATCAGTGCGCCGCTGTCTATCCCGAACGGGCAGTTCACGTAGCAGGCGCCGCAGTTGGTGCAGCGGTAGACTAGCTCCACCAGCATGTCAAGGTGCTCGGCCTTGCTGGGCTTCTTCGCATTAAGCAGCGGGCCGAGCAGCTTGCCGAGTATCGTGGCCTCCTTTCTGTACATGTGGCGGGCGTGCTCTGCCTTCTCGACGGGCCCGTACTCCTCGCCCACCACGTAGTAGGGGCAGGCGGGGGCACAGGCGGCGCAGCCGACACAGTTCTCCAGGTAGTGCAGCTGGACTGCGTCTACCTTACCCAGTATCTCGGCTATCAGAGCATCAACTTTCGACTTGTCGAAGCCCTCCCAGTCTACCTTCGAGAGGCCCTCCTTTATCGCCTCAAGCACCTTGGGCGGAAGCTGTGTGGCCATCATCCGTCACCTCCAGGGTCCGGTGCATACACGTGGGCTAGACGAGGCCCTTCTGGAGCCTCACATCGTACCACTCGTGGAGCTTGCCGTACCAGTAGCCGAACACGAAGTGCCAGAACTTGCTGAACGGCGTTATAGCCAGCAGTATCTCGGCGCCAAGTATATGGAGTCCCAGCAGCGTGCGGTACTGGGCCACGTCGAGCGTTGTGCTGTCTGTCAGCGGGTGGTGCCTGGCCGCGGCGTAGCCGGTCACGAGTATGAACAGCAGCAGGCCCAGGCTGAAGTAGTCGCTCCACCTCACATGCTGCAAGCCGTGAGCCTGCTCCATCACCTTCACGCCAAGCTTGAAGGTCACGCCCAGTATCGCCAGCAGCGCTAGCAGGTCGCCGTTCAGTATCACCACCAGTGGCCCCCAGATGGTCTCTGTGAAGTGTGTCGACGCTGGGTATATCGGCGAGGTTATCTCGAGCGTACTTGTGGTCATGCTGAGGGGTATCCAGATACCCTTCTCCGCGATGAGCCGGTACGGCGGGAACCAGTACGCGAAGAACACCACGTGGTGCGCCAGAAGGAATATCAGCGGGATGACACCCAGCAGGTGCAGCGCCACCATGCCGGCAAGGAAGTCATAGGGCTTCGTCTTAATGCTGAATATTATAGGGTCAAGAAAGGTCCTTATCAGGCCCACGATGGCGGCGCCGGCGCCGCGGCGACGCGGCTCCGCCTTCACCACGCGCCGCCAGCGCAGCACCAGCTTCGACAGCCTATAGACCGAGCCGAAGACGAAGATAGCCAGGGCTACCCAGAAGAACCTGTAGACCGCGAAGCTGTAGATGTCGCCAGCGCTGCCGCCCAGAGGCTCAACCATCACCCTCCACCTCTCACCCAGCTATTCCCGCCAACACTACCATAACCATGCACACGCCGCGCCAGGGGCCCACATGGGCCACAGGGAGGGAAAACCCTCAGAGGGCCGCCCTCCGGGCCGAGGGCCCTCCCGGCGGGCTACTGCTTCTGGGCCTTCTTGGCCTCGAGGGCCTTCTTCTCAATCATCTTGTTGACGCCGTAGGCTATGGCAGCGCCTGCGACCGCGGCGGCGGCAGCAGCAGCAGCGGTGCTGGTGGTGCTCGGCGTTGTCGGGGCGTTAAGCGGCTTATAGAAGGGCTCGAATGCGTCAGTGAAGCCAGGCATCGTGCAGCCTATGCAGACGCCGCCGGCCCTAGTGGGGCCGCCGACGCCGTTAACCCAGCCGACCTTGTTCCAGGGACAGTTGCTTATCGGGCCCTTACAGCCTACGGCGAAGAGGCACTTGTAGTCGGGGTCGCCGGGGTTCTTCCTGAAGTCGCCGGCGGCGTAGCTGGCCGCCCTGGGGCACTGCTCGTGCACAGTGGGGCCGAAGATGTACTTGGGGCGCCAGTAGATGTCGAGCTCGGGCAGCGGCAGGAGGCCCTTCGCCCAGAGCACCAGGTTGGCTATGACGCGTAGCTGGCCGTTGCCGTTGGCGGGACAGCCGGGGACCGCCACGGCGGGGCGGCAGTTGGCCTCGCCGGGCGCCTTAGGGGTGCACTTGCCGTAGACGAAGTTGCGGAACGGGGCAGCCTCGTCGAGGAGGTCGACTAGGCCCTTGAAGCCGCGGACCTTGTCAGGGAAGAAGCCGACCGCGCCGGTGGGGCTGCTGCTGAGCTGCCCGGCCCACCTAGAGAAGAGGTCATAGCCCATCTTCTTCATGAAGTCGTTCTCGACGACCTTGTTGGCGACTAGGCCGCCGTAGGCGGCGCAGTTACCAACAGCTATGACTGCAGCCGCCCTGGGCAGGAGTCGGCGCATCCACTCGGTGCAGGTTATCGGCTTCCCGTCCTCATCGCCTATGTAGCAGAAGTAGTCAACCGTCTCGGGCACATCGATGCCCAACTTCTTGGCGAGCTTGCTGTCTATCGGGAAGCTGCCCTCAAGCACGAGCACGAACGGGTCGAGCTTACCCTCGCTAGCCAGCTTCAGTATGTCTATCGGGCTTGTGAGGAGTAGACCGACGTTGTAGCCGAGGTTGAGGAAGGTCTCAAGCACCTTCCGGAGCGGATCGTCCGGCGGCAGACTCTCCACGAACTTCCTCTGCTCCTCGAGGCTCGTCTCGGCAAGCTTCTTAGCGTACTCGGGTGTCTCCTCGCCCCAGCTAAGCATCAGAGTCTCATGGAAGAGGAGCTTCACCGTGCCGGGGCCGGCTATGTGGCTGCGCCCACCCAGCACGTCCACAAGGTCCGGGTTCGTCGCCTGTATCAGCGCCGTGCTGTTGCCGGCGCAGTCCTGCGCCTCGAACCATATTATGTTTATGCCGCCACTCTTCACCTCGGCTATAGCCTTCTTTATGAGCTCATCCCAGTTCAGCGACGCGAAGAAGGCTGTGGTGCCGGCCAGCTTCAGAAAATCACGGCGCGAGATCCGCGTCATAGCAGACCCACCCTTAAGTTATTCTCCGCTAGGAGAAATTTCCCTCAACGCATTATAAATGGTCAACGTACATTGAACCCGAACAACCCCGTCACGCCCGTGCAAGAACCAGAACCAGTAGGCCACGCATCACGCTCCACCGAGGACGAGTAACACCGAGGCACCCCTACGCTAGAGGACAAGAGACGCGGCCGTCGGCAAACCCCGCCACCCCACACCGCCCTGTCCCAGGGTACGGGCTTCGGGCCCCCGTAGGCCAGGTGCTCCTCACCCGGCCTCCAGCTGGGTTGTAATACCCGCAGCTGTGCCTAGGGAAGAGAGCAAGAAAAGCGCCTCTCTCCAAGCAATTTCCCGGGTGTTAGCCTAGCGCGGAAGAAACTAAAGCTAAAGATATCAAACGTCTAAGTCAACAATTATATCACCCATATTATTGTCATGCGCAACCGTATTGTGAATATACTACATGGTCTCTACGGTGCCAAGTTTTCCCGAGAAGAACGCGGGCCCCGATGCAGGCCGGCTAGGGCCAAAGCAGAGCCCCAGCAGCCGAGGATGACGTGGAAGCCATGGCCGGCGATAGGCCGCTGCTAGCGTTCTGCAACGCCTACACCACTATGCTCACCGTGGACGTGCTGCTGAGGGTCACGTCGAGGATGCTCGGCTAGACGAGGCTGACATCCTAGCCCGGCTCTGCATGGTGCTTGCCGCTACACCTGGAGACGAAGAAGGTGTGATGCCCCAGCGCCGGCCCTGGAGGGGGTGCAGCGAGCTCTGCATGGCCCCCTTCCTGAGCCTCGACGCCGACATCCTCGAGGAGGCGGGCTATAGAGTGGTCGTGGCCCCCGCCACCGTAGGCTGAAAATAGCCCAGGGAAGGTTTGTCCTACGCGATATACTACTGGTGGTACACAATGGCCAGCTCGTTGCGCGCGTTGAAGGAAGATAGGAGGCTGCCTCGGCCAATAACCCGGCCCGGGGGATGAACGCTACTCGGTTGTACCCCCGCCGCCCCCTCTCTTAGGCGTAACATAATCTCCGGGGGAGGCGCGGCCAGGCGTTGGCGGCTGAGCGGAGGAGGGCCCTCCTGGAGGCTATCCGGGAGGCGGCACGGGCCCTGGGCAGCCTGGAGCGGGGACTTGAGGAGGTCCGCGAGGAGATACTCCGTACCGTCGAGGAGGCGGCTGGGGTCCCGCTGCGGGCTGAGACGAGGATGCTGCGAAGCCTCTATGACCTTACCCCGCCCCCACAGCCGAGCCTGGAGGAGCTGCGCAGGCTTGTCGCGAGGAGCCTTGGCCTTGACGACCCCGGGCGGCTTGAGGAGTGGCTACGGGAGGGTCTCGGCGCTTCTCGCCCTAGCCCCGAACATGGCGGCGGGGGCGCTGGGGAGGAGGCTCATGGAGCTGGCGGCGTCGATGGACGGGGAGATACTGGGGAGGTGCCTGGTGAGGGAGGCCGACGTTGACGCCCTGGCGCTGCTCGACGAGGCCCGCGAGCTGGGCGTGAAGCACATCTACGTCGTGTCGCCGTGCAGCCGCATCAATGGCATAGAGGCTGAGGCCTATGAGCCGATGGGGGGTGCCGAGAGGGCTGCGGCCGACGGCCGGGCGACTGTGCTGCTGGTCCGCGAGCTCTGGATGAACCTGACTGGCAGCCTGGGCCCTGAGGACTGGGCTGCCGCGCTCCGCGTTCTCTCTCCGAGGCCCTTTCTCGTGATTCGTCTCGGCGAGGGAGGTTTCGAGAAGCTGCTGGACGCTGTGGGCGCCCTCTGTGGGGCCAGGAAGCCGGGAGGCTAGAGGACCATTATCGGGCTGGCTCTGCGCGGGTAGAGCCTCTGGAGCCTAATGGGGACGTCGCCTGCTTCCTCGCTCTCCCCGCTGGAGAGGAGGTGGGCTATGTGCTCGGCCCTCTCGCCCAGCACCTCCTTGGCCAGGCTTAGCCGCTGCTGTGGCGGCAGCTGGTCCAGGCTGCGGCCGTAGCGGCGGCGGGCGTGGAAGTCGAGTACTGCGTAGAGGCCGGGGCCCTGGCTGCGTAGGGCCGGGCCGAGTGTGGTTGAGCTACACAAGGCTGGGGACGCCCCACTCCGGGAGGTATTACTGGTGTGGCCTGGTTTCTAGCCTGGTACACATGGGGGCTCTCCTTGGCGGCGCTGGCGCCTATTAGCTGCCGTCTGCCCGCAGCGTGGCGGGGGAGCACTGGCGCCGTGACCGGCCGTGTCCTCGTCCTGGGTGTTGGGAACACGCTCCGCGGCGACGATGGGGCCGGCTACTGCCTCGCGAGGGCCCTCATGGAGTGTGGAGGCGTAGAGGGCGCGGATACGAGGGCCGTGCAGATGCTTAATCCGGGGCACTTCTCTCTCCTCGAGGGCTATGATTTCGTCGTGTTCGTGGACGCCTACGTGGACCCCGATATGCCCCCGGGCCGGGGCGTTGCTGTGCTGGAGCTTGACCCTTCCCGGCTCAGCCCCGAGGACGTGGCAGAGATAGTGCAGAACACCGACCCGCACGGCATGGACCCGATAAGGCTTCTCGTGTTCGCCTACGCGGCCGGAGTGTTCCGCGGCAGGGGCGTGCTGATCGGGGTGAGGCCGGAGAGAATCGAGTTCATGAAGGGCCTCAGCGGGGAGGTAATCGAGAGGCTCGTCAAGGCCCTTGAGGCGCTGGGCAGCGTGCTCCAGAGCAAGGGCGCCAGGCTCGTCGTGGACCCAGGCTGCGTCGCGGCCTGGCTCCGGGAGCGGTGCAGGAGCCCCCTCCTGGAGTAGCCGGTGGGGGGTTACACTGTTCAACCCCGACAGCGGCGGCCTAGGGGCCCCCTATGGGTGTAGGGGGCGTGGCGTCTCTGCCGGAGCTGCTTGAGAGGCTGGAGGGGCTCCGGAGGCGGAGGAGGGCCTACATACTGGCTCACAACTATACGCTGCCGGAGGTGCAGGACGCGGCGGACTACGTCGGGGACAGCCTCGAGATGGCGCTGCAGGCCGCCAGCGTCGACGCCGACGTCATAGTCGTCGCCGGCGTCAGGTTCATGGCGGAGGTGGCTAAGCTCCTCAACCCTGACCGGGTCGTGCTCCACCCGGAGCCCGCCGCGGGCTGCCCCCTGGCCGACAACGCGACAAGGGAGGCTGTGGAGCGTTTCAGGAGGGAGCACCCCGGGGCCCCGCTTCTTATGTACGTGAACTCGCCCGTGGAGGCTAAGGCGCTGGCCGACTACGTGGTTACGAGCGCCTCGGCGGTGGAGGCGGCGAGGAGGCTCGCCAGGGAGGGCTACGAGGCGCTCGGGCTCTCGCCTGACCGGAACCTCGCCAGCTGGGTGGGCGAGAACGTGGAGGCCAGGGTCGTGGCTGTGCCCCCGACCGGGTTCTGCCCCGTCCACGAGTACCTTGTCTCGCCCTACTACATCCGCCGAGCCCTCGAGGAGCACCCCGGCGCCAGGCTCCTGGTCCACCCCGAGGCTCCGCCCGCGTCGAGGAGGCTCGCCGACTACGTGGGTAGTACGAGCCAGATGCTCCGCTACATAGGGGAGACCGATCCGCGGGGGACGTACGTGCTGGGCACGGAGGAGGGCCTCGCTTACCGCGCGCGGAGGCTCTACCCCGAGGCCAGGGTTTACCCTGTCTCCCACCGCACCGTCTGCATAGACATGAAGAAGCTCACGCTGGACAAGATAGTGGAGAGCCTCGAGAAGCTTGAGCCCAAGGTGGAGATTCCACGCGTCACCGCAGAGAGGGCAAGGGAGGCGGTTATCCGGGGCTTCGAGCTCATAGGCAGGAAGCTCCAGGTCTAAGGGTGGCGCACAGCCGTGGCGCTCCACCTTTCGTTGGCGGAGAGGCTCCGTCTCTGGCTCCTAGAGGACGCCCCGTTCCGGGACGAGGCGGCCGCCCTCCTGGGCCTCAGCCGTGTCGGCGGCGTCCTCGAGGCGGTGGCCAAGACGCCGGGGGTGGCCGCGTGCACCGAGGAACTGGCGGCCGCCCTCCGCCTCCTAGGCTTCGAGGCGGAAGCTGTGGTGGCCGGTGGCTCGCCCGTGGAGCCCGGCGACGTGCTCCTAGCCATAAGGGGCCGCGGGGATGTGCTCTCGGCGCTCGAGCGTACCGTGCTGGACGTACTGGCCTACGCCTCCGGCATCGCCACGGCGACCAGGATGCTCGTAGAGGAGGCGAGGAGGGTAAACCCCCGTGTACGCGTGGCGGCCACGAGGAAGACTGTGCCCGGATTCAGACTCTGCGCGAAGGCTGCTTTCGAGCAGGGCGGCGGGGACCCCTACCGGTGGAGCCTTAGCGACGCCATCATAGTCAAGGATACACATGTCGAGCTCCTCGGGAGCTTCGATGAGGCACTTGGAAGGCTTCGGGGGAGGAGCCCCTACCGGGTAGTGGTTGTCGAAGCAAGGACCCCGCAGGAGGCGCTCCTCGCGGCAAGGGCAGGCGCCGACGCCGTACTCCTCGACAACATGGAGCCTAGAGAGGTGGAGGAGACGCTACGCCTCCTCGAGGAGGAGGGGCTCCGCGGCCACGTGACGGTAGAGGCGAGCGGCGGTATAGGCCCCGGCAACATAGCCGCCTACGCGGCCACTGGCGTCGACGTGGTTAGTACCAGCTATCCCTTCCGGCACCCCGCCCCCGTCGACATATCGGCAAGGGCGAGGAGGCTCAACCTAGCGTAGAGGAGGCCGCATTCAGTGAGGCTACGTGTCAGTGGTAGCCTAGAGTATCCATATGGCCTCATCAGCTAGCCGCCTGAGCAGCGCTATGGCCGAGAGGGCTGCGAGGAGGCTTGTCCTGGGGTTGGATGGGCTGGGCCGGTTCTCAACCCTCACGTAGAGCCTCGAGGCCTCCGCGTCGACATATACCTCGTGGATGTTCTGCTCGACACCGGGGTCCGCCACGACCTCGACTTCGGCCTCCCTGCCCGCCGCCAGGCTCAGCGCCGCGGCGACGTTCACGTTCGCGGGGAAGCGCTTCACTGCCTCCCCCGCGGGGCCGCGGTAGAGGGTGACGGGCCCAGGGGGCTCCTCGGGCAGGCCGAGGCTCCTCGGAGGCTTCCTGGTGACAAGCCTAACCCTCCTTATCTCGTCTAGCGAGAGCGCGTAGACGGCGTCGAGGCCAGCCAGGGCGCCGGAAGGCACGTATACGCGGCGCCCATGTCTACGCGCAGCCTCGGCCAGCCTACGGCGCAGCGCCTCATCCATCAACGCGCCGACGCTCAACGCGACCAGGTCTGCGCCAGCCTCCAGCACCCTAGGGCCATACTGTCTCACCGCCTCCTGGCTTGCCGCCTCAACCACAACATGGGGGCCCGTGGAGAGGAGCTCCTCGAGGCCCTCCACTATCCTGGGGCTCTGCCTCCGGAGCCTCGACGCAAGCACCCGGCAGCGCTTCGCTTCGACGTCGTAGAGCGCCACAAGGACCGCAGCACCAACGACACCCTCGTCTATAGCCTTTGCCAGGATGGTGCCGATATTGCCACAGCCAATGACAGCGACCCGAATCATGCCGCCAGGCCCCGGGGCGAGCCCCAGAGGAGCCGGCAGGGGGTAATGTGGAGAACCTCGCCCAAGGAGAGATTGCCGCACGAAGAGGCAGGGCGCCCCCCGGGCCTGGGTGTTGAGGGCTAGAGCATAACCCCCACGCCCCCGCCTAGTGGCGGCACGGGTGCATCCGGGCGTGGCTGCCATGCACTGTAGCCTCGGGGTTGACGAGGACCCTAGGGCGGCGCTTGAGAGGCTGGCCAGGTTCAGCAGGGTCGCTTCCCGGCTTCCGAGGCTCCCCCGTCTCGAGCCGAGAGCCATACGCACCATAATAGCCGGCATGATGAAGGACCTTGCTACGGTCTCTGCGCACCGCGGCAAGCTGGGCATCGACGAGAAGCTGTGGGCAAGGGTTACGGGCCGCTGTGGACGCCTCCTCAACGAGGTCGCACGGGCCGTGGCGACCCTGGAGGCGCTGATCGCAGCCGGGGCTCCTGGGCCCCACGTGGAGGCGCTGCGGGAAGTTGCACGTGTGCTGGCCGAGGACCCGTGCCTGGCAGAGCTCCGTGCGGTCGCAGAGAAAACTCTGGGGAGTGACCGCCGGGAGGGCTCCTAGCGCAGGGGCCTACTTCTTGGCTAGCCGTAGGAGCAGCCTGTGGAGCCTCGTGTCGCTCGTGAGCTCGGGGTGGAAGGCTAGCGCCACTATCTTCCCCTGCACCGCGGCCACGGTGTCGCCGCCAAGTGTCCCCATGGGCTCCGCGGCGCCCCAGAGCCTTGTGAAGGCGGGAGCGCGGATGAAGACGCCGCGGAAGGGCTTCTCCTCGAGCTCCGGCGCGAGCCCCGTGGGGTCCCGGAGCTTGACGAGGGCCTCGAAGCTCTCCCTCTGACGCCCATAGTAGTTCCTGGTCACCTCTACGTCCATCACGGCGAGGACCGGCTGCCCAGTGTCGCCCCTCACCCTGTCCCTAACCCTCTTCGCCAGGAGGACCGCGCCCGCACAGGTGCCGAGGACCGCCGCGCCCTCGTCGAGTATTAGGTGGCGGAGCTTCTCGAGCAGCCCGGTCCTCGCCATGAGCCGGCCTATGGTTGTGCTCTCGCCGCCGGGCAACACCACCGCGTCCACGTTGTCTAGGTGTTCGGGCCTCTTAGCGTAGACAGTCTCGACCCCTATGCCGGTGTCCTCGGAGGCCCTCCGCAGCATGTAGGCGTGCTCCGCTACCCCGCCCTGGTAGGCGACCAGCGCTACACGGACCATGGTCTCGGGGCACCTCCCATGTGGTATTGAGGCGCTTACTCGCCGCGGGCCTGGAGCAGCTCCTCGGGCCGGAGGGTTCTGACGTCTATCCCCATCATGCTCTTCTGCTCACTTATCATCTCCTGCGCCTCGGCCACAGCCTCAGGGTCGTCCCACATCGCCGTGGCGAGGACAATTGCCTCTGCTCTCTCGCGCGGATCGCTGCTCTTGAATATCCCGCTGCCGACGAAGACCCCGTCGGCGCCGAGCCACATCATGAGCGCGGCGTCGGCCGGGGTAGCTATCCCGCCTGCAGCGAAGTTCACCACGGGTAGGCGGCCAAGCCTGGCCACGAGCTCGACGAGCACCGTTGGGACGCCGTACTCGCGGGCCTTTCTGAGCCTCTCCTCGTGCGTCATGCCCCGCAGCGCACCGATCTCCCCCATTATGGTCTTCATGTGCCTAACGGCCTCGGCGACGTTGCCCGTCCCGGCCTCGCCCTTCGTGCGTATCATTGAGGCGCCCTCGGCTATCCTCCTCAGCGCCTCGCCCAGGCTCCTGGCGCCATTCACGAACGGAACCGTGAAGAGCCACTTGTTGATATGATGCTTCTCGTCAACCGGCGTAAGCACCTCGCTCTCGTCTATCATGTCGACCCCTATCTCCTCAAGCACCACCGCTTCGTAGTAGTGGCCTATCCTCACCTTCGCCATGACAGGTATCGTGACGGCATCCATCACGGCCTTTATGGCCGAGACGCTGGCCATCCTCGCGACGCCCCCCATGCGGCGCACATCGTAGGGCAGCCTGTCGAGAACCATCACCGCCACGGCCCCAGCGTCCTCGGCTATGCCGGCCTGCTCCTCGTTGGTAACATCCATGACGACGCCGCCCTTCTGGAACACGGGGAACCCATGCTTCACCTTGACGGTGCCACGGGCAGGCTCCAGTAGGCTACCCGGCGGAGGCGGCGGCAGAAAGGCGCCCTCCTCCCTCAGCCGGTCAGCCGCCTCAGCCAGCCGATAGAAGAACGACACTATCTCGTCGAACCCGACCTCAACCATGCCCCTAAGCCAAGGATAGGGTCTAGGCGGGAGCCCCGGCAACCCAGCCTACACCACACCATGCATAGAGGGGAGGAGCCGCACAGTCCTCCCCCCTCCTGGAGAGGGGGCGTACACCGTTCACCTATACAGATAAGCGTTTACAACGACAGATCCAGGCGTGGGGCCTGGGGAGGCCGTGCCACGCGTCCTGCTGCTCCGAGCATGGCTAGACACCTCCAGCCTGCCCGGCGGCCAAGGCTACTACTCGCCCCTGGAGGGGGGCTGCGCCACGCTAATCCCCATACCCGAGGAGCACATCAACCGTGGCGACTATCCCAGGGAGGCCCTCGACCCGCGGCACTACAGGAGCCCTTGCAGCGGCCGCAGCCTCGACAACTACATGCCCGTCGGGCGCGTCTGGCTCCTCCACAACGACCCGAGGCTGGACCTGGAGCCAGGCTTCTACACCGACTACTATGCGCCCCAGGGCAGGCTCCCCCGGAGCCCAGAGCGGAGCCTCCGGCCTGGCGACCTGCTCCTCTTCGCAGCCGGGCTCGCCCAATACCCCCAGGGCTTCTGGGAGAGGAGGCGGAGGCTCGCGGAGATACTACGCGCCTTCCGCGAGGCGAGAGAACGGGGCAGGCTCGGCGTCTACCTCATCGGCGGGCTTAGAGTGAAGAAGACCATAGACGTCTCGAGGACGGGCTGGGAGAGGGCGCTAGAGCTGGCGCCGGTGCTCCGCTACAGCCCCCACCTCTACCGCGATAGGGACCGCCCGGTGGCGGTAGTAGGGGAGCCGGTGGCCATCGGGGGGCCGGTGCCGCTCGCGAGGCCATCTGGGGGAAGGCTCTGCGGGGAGCCCTCCCCCTGGCTCATGGAGCTTCTCGGGCAGCAGGCTGCGGCTGCATTCCTTAGACAGAACTGTAGGCGTGCAAGGGTGGTGACGCTAGGCAGGGAGAAGCTGGCTGAGCTCGGGCTGGGCTAGGGCTCTCCCTGTGGGCCCGATGCCCGGGGAGAGGTAAAAATCGCGTCGTATGTGGGAGGGGCTAGGCGCGCTTCCTGTAGAGCGGCGCGGCGACCAGGGTCATGGTGTCCCTTATCTCGCGGAGCGCCCTGACATGCTTGGTCACTATCCTAGCGACCTCGTCGACGCTGGGCGCCTCCACTCTCACGACTAGGTCGTAGATGCCGGGCACGCTGAGCACCTCGGTGATACCCTCAACCTCTATTAGCTTCTTGGCGACCTCCTCCTCGCGGCCTGGCTCCACGTTAGCCAGCACGAGTGCTACTGCCTTTGGCTTTACCTTCTCTAGGTGCTCTAGGGCCTCGAAGGCTAGGTCGCTGGCGGTGACGACGCGGTAGCGCCTCTCAGCACCAGGCTCGACTGCGACTAGGCGTAGCACGTTGTTAGCCTCCATTATCTCTATGGCGGCGCGGGCGTCGATGGTCGGCGGTATCTTGATGACGGGGCCTTTGGCGTACTCGCCCACCTTGGCTGTCTTGGGGTCGGCGCCCTCCGCGAGGGCGCGGAGGAAGTCCCACTCGCGGAGCACCCTTAGGCTGCCGTCCTCCTCGCGGACGAAGACCTCGGTAACCCCGTTGTCGTCCATGGCCTTGGCGGCGGCCTCAAGGGTTAGGTCCTTCGGCACCACTACTATGTGGCGGGCTCTGGCCTCCACGGTGGCTATGCCGTAGGGTAGGAGCTTCCAGAGCTTGAATGCGATATGCCTCGCCTCGAGGTAGCCCACCATCTTGTTCCTGTAATCGACTACTGGGAGTACCCTTACCGCCTCCCTCTTCATCGCTCTGAGGGCCTCCTCGATGGTGTCGTCCTCTCTTATCACCACGGGGTCGGTGACTGCGTACTTGGCTATCTGCTCCTTGTCGATGTTTACGCCCTCAGCAACGTTCTTTATGAGCCTCCTTATGCTGTATATTAGCGATGGCCTTCTCTCCACGTCCAGCGTCACTACCGCCATGGTCTTGTTGGCTAGCATTACCTCTGCAGCCTTCCTTATAGGCAGGTCGGCCGCCGCTATTGGAAGGTGCTTGGTCTCCATCACGTCGCGGACCTGTATCTCGAACGGGGTCGCCATGGGTCCCACCCCCGGGCCCCGGTGTCCCGAGGGCGGGGAGGGTTTCCCTACACTACCCTGATTTTCCGTGTGTAGAATTCGTAAGCAGTTCTACATAAAGTTTTCGTAGAGGATTGAATCGGTCAACTCCCTTGGGCCGCCGCTGCAGGCAGCTCATCGCGAAGAACAGCCACAACTGAAACCCACGCCACGTCCACACAAATAGCCCCAGGGTGTCGGTGAGAGGCGCGCAGTTATGGCCGGAGAGGGGCCCAGGGCCGGCAGGCTCTGCGTGAAGAACTTCCGCGCGATAGGCGAGGCCTGCATAGGCCTGAAGCCCGTGACGCTGCTCGTGGGCCCTCCAGTGGGGAAGACTACTCTG
>JAMOSW010000126.1 GCA_027062725.1 Pyrodictiaceae archaeon
AGGGTGATGTGCTTGCCCGAGAACTTCGCGTCCATCTACAACGAGTTCGTTGACAAGAGCTATGAACCGAGCAGCGACGAGCTTATCGCAGTGTTCCGTGTGACGCCCGCAGAAGGCGTCACTATAGAGGAGGCAGCAGGCAGGATAGCCGCCGAGAGCAGCGTGGGCACATGGACTACGCTCAGCGTGAAGCCGAGCCTCTTCGACAAGCTGAAAGCCATAGCATACAAGTTCATAGACCTCGGTGACGGGAGCTGGCTCGTCTACGTTGCCTACCCTGTCGAGCTCTTCGAAGAGGGGAGCATACCGAATTTCGTGAGCAGTGTGCTAGGCAACATATTCGGCATGAAGGCGCTGGCGGGGCTCCGCGCCGAGGACGTCTACTTCCCACGCCGCTATCTCGAGACATTCCCCGGGCCGAACCGGGGCATACCCGGCGTAAGGGAAGCACTCGGTATACATCACCGGCCGATACTCGCAACAGTGCCTAAGCCTAAGCTCGGCTATACGCCGGAAGAATACGCGCAGGTCGCGTACGAGATACTCGTCGGTGGCATAGACCTGGTGAAGGACGACGAGAACGTCGCGAGCCAGCCCTTCATAAGATTCCGTGATAGGCTCAACGCCGTCATGAAGGTCATCGACAGGGTAGAGAAGGAGACAGGCGAGAGGAAGGGCTACCTGGTGAACGTGACCGCCCCTTGCGGCGAGATGGAGAAACGCATCAAGATGGTGGCCGATACAGGCAACCCGTTCATAATGATAGACTTTCTAACCGCGGGCTGGGCTGCGCTGCAGCGGGCCCGAGAGCTTGTCGAGGAGTACGGACTCGCAATCCACGGCCACCGTGCCTTCCACGCAGCTTTCACGAGAAACCCCAGGCACGGTGTATCAATGTTCCTCCTCGCCAAGCTGGGCAGAATGGCGGGCCTCGATCACCTCCACGTCGGGACCCCCGGCGTCGGCAAGATGGACGCTAACGCGAGAGAGGTGCTTGAGTACGCGAAGGTGCTCCGCGTCGACCGCTACGAGCCCCCTGAGGGCGACCACCGCCGCCTCCCGCAGGAATGGTGGGGCAAGAAGCCCGTCTTCCCGGTCTCAAGCGGGGGCCTCCACCCTGGCACGCTCCCCATAGTCATACAGAGGATGGGCGTCGACGTCCTCTTACAGGTAGGTGGCGGCGTGATAGGTCACCCCGACGGGCCCAGGGCCGGCGCGAAGGCTGTCCGGGAGGCAGTCGAGGCCACCGTGAAGGGTATACCGCTTGAGGAGGCTGCTAGGCACAGCAGGGAGCTGCAGAGGGCCCTCGAAAAATGGGGGATAGCCATACCGGTCTAGACGGCGCGGAGCAGTATCGGCGCAGCCGCCTTGAGGGCCTCGAGCCGGGCATCCTCGGGCTCCTCGTAGCTCCGGAACCGGTACCTCTTTTCCATCTCCTCCAACAACTCGGGCTCCGGCTCCAGCACACCCATCTCGACGAGCTCCTCGAGGAGGCCCGTCACGTAGGCCTCGGTGAACTCCTCCTCCTTGACGCCCCAGTCGATGCGGCCCCTCGTCCTCCGTATTATCTCGCGGCCCTCCCGTGCAACGCTCGAAGGCGTTATTGGCTCGCCTCTCTCGCGGAGCCTGAGGGCGCTCACAAGCGCCAGCAGCAGGCCGCGGCGCTCGCCGCTGTGGAATCGCCTCACGAGGGCCTCGAGCTTCTCGCGGAGAAGGCTTAGGCCGGTCACGCCCCTACACACCTCCAAGACCCCGGCCAGGGCTCCATGCCTAAAGGGGGTGACGGAGCCTCACCCCTCTGGAGCGCCCTCACGGTGCCCTGGGCAAGGGCCTAGGCTAGCATGTCTATGTGGACAACCGATACCGCTTTTCGGCGAACACGTAGACTATCCGGGAGAAGAGGGAGAGTCGCCTGCAGGAGGGCTGTACGGGGTCGGCGTGGCGGGAGGAGGGCGGGGCCATGGCTGAGGGGTGTGTGTTCTGTAGGATAATCCGCGGCGAGCTGCCTGCGGTGAAGGTCTACGAGAGCGACCTGGTGGTGGCTTTCCTGGATATCTACCCTATCAATCCCGGCCACACGCTGGTTGTGCCGAAGAGGCATGTTGAGCGCCTAGAGGAGCTGAGAGACGAGGAGGCGCGGGAGCTTGTCCAGGCAGCTGCGAGGCTTGCGCCAGCGATAGTACGCGCGGTGAGGGCGGAGGGCTACAACCTTATAATGAACATTGGGAGGGCTGCAGGCCAGGAGATAGAGCATCTACACCTCCACATCGTGCCGAGGTTCAGCGACGATAACTGCCGCTTCAATTGCCGTAGGCTCAAGCTGTCCCAGGAGGAGCTCGAGAGGCTCGGTGCGGCGATACGCGAAGCCTTCACAAAGATACATAGCTCTAGGCCTCTCTAGGGTCCCTCCTTTTTAGCCGCCACCCTGGCCCATGCCATGCCGGCAGAGTCCTCACAGAGAACATTCGGTGTTGACCCCTAGTCTGTTCGTCCCCGCTTTGTGTCCTGCTCGTGCTTCTCGGCCAGACCCAGGCCCAGGAGCAGCTTCTCTATAGGCTGCTTCTCGGTCGTCCAGCCTCTTTTAGGAGAGTACATCTCGACGGGGATAACTGTGCCGAAGCCGGCCGTTATGTAGCCACTCTCGGTTATGCAGTCGCCCAGAGTCTCCTCTATGACGTGGACACGGCTGTCGGGGATAACCAGCACAGTAGCCGCCGTCTCCTTGCCGACGAATATGCTCGGCGAGGCCCATAGGCTTGAAGCGAGCGCGTATAGGTGGGCCGCGCAGGATGCCCTCACGCTCACGTATAAGGGCGCAGGCGTCTCGTCACCCCAGACTGCTCTAAGCACGAGGACGCGGCCGAGGAGCCTCTTCCTGCTCAGCCTCTCATGGGCTAAGACTACCTTCCTAAACTTTAGTCTAAGAGGGGGCGCCCTCCCTATTCTCTCCTCGAGGACTGTCGATATGTTCTGCATATCGCGGTAGGTGGCCAGAGGGTTCTCGTCCAGACGGGCGTAGAGAAGTACCTCGAGCAGACCTATCCTCTCCTTGGGAGGCGGCGTCCCTAGCATACGGCGCGCTCTTTCAAGCGCCTCGTCATCAACCACATCAACGGGGTCAAGGTTATCACAAGTAAACACTACTGGCACGTTGAAGCCTATGTCTATCTTAGCGTCGTCGAAGAAGCCTCCTATATCGTCAACCATCTCGTCAAGCATGTCTATCGGTGCTAGGTAGCTGTAGACCCTCCTGCCGCTGTCGCTGAGGACTCGCCGATAGCTATAGAGGTAGCGAGCCCAAGGAAGCCCGACACGCTCCAGGTCATCTACTGTCCTCACATCCTCAAGCTGCCTCCGCGTCGAGACAACTATCGAGGCTAGACCCAGCGCACGTATATCGCGGATATGCTGTGCCCACAGCTCCCGCACGCCACGCCGGAGCTCCCGCAGCACACTCTCCACGTGCTTCTGGCTGTACCCAGCCTGTTCGGCCAGCCTACTCCGCTCCTCCGAGAGCCTGGGATCGTAGCAGGCGAGAAGCCGAGCAATAAGCCACATTGACTGCGTCGAGGACTGCATCTTTCCCCCGCACACCCCACCTAGCCCATCCCCGAGGCCCTGCATAGAGGCACGCTAAGACATACACATGAGGGGAGGGGACGGCGCGGAGGGCCCCTCTCTCATGGGGCTCGCCGCGCTGCATACGCAATGTAATAGAGTAGCACTTGTCTGGATGAAAAATCCGCCGCTGCCGGCCAGGTGGAGAGGGGCTCCCCTACCTCTCTGGGGCCCGCCGGCGTGTATGCGACCAGGTATCCGGCTACAAGAAGCCCTGCTTCTCTAGGCAGAAGCGTAGCCTCTCCGAGGCGGTGTCGTAGTACCCCTCAGGGCCGAAGATGTAAGCGAAGAGCTTCCGCGCTTTGCCGTTGTAGGCCTCTATTACGGCCTCTGCCTTGTCGTCGACGCCACCGTAGTGGTTGCGGGGCGCCAGCGCCTCTAGGCGCTGCCTGGGCCGTGGCCTAGGCTTCTCGGCCGGCTTGCCCAGCGCCAGACCTACGGCCGGCACAGCATACCTGGGGAGGCCGAGGAGCTCTACTATCGGGCAGGGGTTCTCGTAGAGGGCGACGAGGACGCCACCGTAGCCCAGCGACTCAGCCGCCAACATAGCCCAGCCGGCCATTATCCCGGCGTCTATGAGCGCCTCGTATAGGTTCGCGAGGCCGGGCTTTGCGCGGACACCCTCCCTCTCCGCCGCCGCAACTATCTTTGCATAATCCACAGTGAAGACCAGGAAGGCTGCGGCCTGGGCGACGTGCTCCTGGCCACCCACGATATCGGCGAGCTGCGCCAGGAGCCCGCGGTCGGTCACTGCGACCACGGTTACGGGCTGCATGTTCCAGCCCGTGGGGGCGCGCTGGGCCGCCCGGAGCACCGCCTCCAGGTCATCCTCCGGTATTGCCTCGCCCGTGTATCTCCGCACACTGGCGTGCGACTCTATCGTGGCTATGCAGCACTTCGAGCCCTTCATCATGGCTCCCGGGTCCCCGCTACGGCAAATGCCCTGCACACGGCGTCCACGGGGCTATTACTTGAACGAGGCCAACATGCCCTAGCCTCTCTGGAGGCACATGTAGCCACACCCACGTTAATAGCCTGGTTTTCGGGAGTCCTCCTTTCTACACGTGCCCCACTCCCCCGGGGCCTCAGAGGCTTCATCGGCGGAGGAGGCTGGGCCGTGTCAGCTGGGAGCGGCGATAAGCGGTTGAAGCCGCGTAGCCTTGTGCCGCAGCCAGTGGCTGTCGTCGCGGACTGGGACGCTGATGGCGCCACAAGTGCGGCTATGATATACTATGCCCAGTACTATCGCAAGATGTTCCCGTTGAAGGGCAGGCACGAGGTGGTGCTGGAGCCTGCTGGTCCTAGGAGCTTCCCCGACACTGTAGCTGGTATCCTCTCGCAGGGCCAGTGCCCGGAGGCGCTAGCGGTGCTCGACATACCCTTCACCCCCAAGGTGTATGAGGCGCTGGCAGAGTATGCGAGGCTCTGCCCAGGCTCAAGGATAATCTACGTCGACCACCATTTCTCGACGCTCTACAACTCCAAGAGGCTCTACGAGCTTACGGAGGAGGTGTTCCTCGGGCACAAGCCTGCCGCGATACTCACTTTCCAGCTGCTACGGAGCCTCGGCGTTAGGCACCTCACCCCCCGCCTCACAGCATTCATGAAGGCTGTGGGTGTGCTCGAGCGTAGCGGGAAGCCCATAACAGAGGCAGAGGCGCGCGTCGTTAAGCTAGCTGCGAGCATATCCAAGGCCTCGACAGTGCTGCGCGACAAGGAGCTGTGGAGGAAGCTGGTTCGCTGGCTCGCGAGTCCACTGCCGCAGGACGCGCCGATAGACCTCACGACGGTTGAGAGGGTAGTGCAGGTGGCAGAAAAGAGCGACAAAGAGATAATGGAGAAGGCTAGGGACCTAGCCTTCAGCGCCAGGCGCCTAGGCTACATAAAGTTCATAGACGCGCGGCGGCGGTGGCGTGGCCGCGGCGCCAGCGCGTTAGCCTCCAAGCTCTACAAGGTCCTCCGCCAGCCGGTCGCACTCCTCGTCCAGAGGGACGACGGCGCACTCCTCCTCATAATCCGCAGCAGAGGCCGCGGCGCCTACCGCGTAGCGGTCGGCCTAATGAAGGAGGGCATAGCCGAGAACATGGGCGGCCACGGCGGCCTAGCGGTAGTTAAGCTGAGGGAGGACGTCGACATGGCCAGGCTGGAGCAGGCTCTGCGGAGGCTAAGCCTGCGCCTCTAGCACCAGCAGGCGTCTAATGAGAACCGCGGCCTCGGCGACCCTGCTCCAGGGCCTCGGGCCGCCACGTCGCCATGTTGTGAGCAGTTCCTGGAGGAGGCCCAGAGCGTCAGTGAGTCTTTCCATACAGACCGGGGAGAGCGGCGGCTCCTCACCGGCAGCCAGCCAGGCCGTGGAGCCGCGGAGGGCGTCACCGAGCTCCTCTGGGCCACGGCAGGCTAGCCGGGGGAGGATGCGGCTCCAGTAGCCCATCTGCCCCTCGAGGAGCCAGCTAAGGCCGTGAGCCGCTGCCCAGCCGTGAACCTCCAGGTCTTTCACCGTAGTTGCGGCGAGCTGGGCAGCCAGGAGCCCGGCCGCGTCACTGCCCGGTGGCTCGACCATGTAGTACTCGAGGCCGCCGTGGAGCACGCTATGGACCGCCTCGTGGCCTAGCATGGCCTCAAAGAAGTCATCGCCGAGCGCCTCCTGGGGGACGTGGATGCGGGGCACACCCGCCCAGGCCTCGTGGACGAGCACGTACTCGGCCTCCACAGCCACCCCGGCCTCGAGAGCCAGCCGCGACAGGTTGGACTCCATCACCGCCCTGTCAGGGTAGAGGTGTAGCTCCACATAGCCAGGGCCCTCGACGCGGTAGACCCTCTCCAGGACACTGAGGGAGGCCTCCTCGAGGTCCTCGAGACTGTGGCTGTAGAGGTGGACCGCCACCAGCGTGTCCTCTACTCGCCTAGGCCTCACTGCTAGAGGCTCCACCGCCTCCCGCCTCCCTACGGAGCCTCGCCCCGGCTGCTAGCAGCCTCTCACGCAGCTCGCGGGGCACCGGCACGCTCTCCCCACGCTCGAGGCTATACGCGACAGCAACTATCTCACAGACGGCAGACAGTTTGCCCAACGTCTCGTTCGTTATCTCAAACCTATAGGCTATGCTCTTGTTGCCGAGGACTACGTCGACTATGTCGACGCGGAACATGTCGCCAGGCCGCAGCGGCGCCCGGTACTCACAGCCTGCCCGTACACGCGGAAACTCCATCACAGGCGTAGAGCTGCCGTCTATGAAGCGATAGCGAAACCCGAGCCCTAAGAGGAAGTCCTCTTCAGCCCTCTCACAGTACCGGAGAAAGTTGCTGAAGTGAACGAAGCCAGCCGCATCAGTCTCACTCCACTGGACCCGGTAACGGGCAGAGAATACCGGCGCCAACACGTGCTCGCCCCCAGCAGCCACGAAGCCCTCGGAGACGTGTCAGGGAGCCAAAGGGGGACGGGCGAGACAAAAATGCTGCAAACCCCGAGGGGGAGGGTCCTTCCAGCTCACCCCCACCACATCAGCCCCGGGGCGGGGCTTCGGCGCCCTACGGGGAGGCCAGTCACCCCCACCGGGATGAAGCTGGGGCCTCGCACCGTGTTCCGCTCTCTGGGGAGGCCTAGTACCTTATCGTGAAGTCTGTGAACTCGCCCCGGTAGGGCTCTAGCTCTGCGACGAGCCTCTCTACCCTGGCGGCGGGTGGGCCGCGGAGAGCCCACTTCACGACCTCCTCGACGGCGCGCCTAGGGCCCTCCAGCACCGCCTCTACGCTGCCGTCGGGCACGTTGCGCACCCAGCCGGTGACGCCATAGTACCTCGCTACCTCTCTCATCGTTGCGCGGAAGTAGACGCCCTGGACTCTGCCGTAGACGCGGAGGTGGACACGTATCGGCTCCTCGTCCCTCGGGTCCCTCGTGTCTGGGCTCCAGAGGGCCACGGCGCGGCCACCTCCGAGGGGCCGGCTATATGTCTACGACGAACTGGACCCTCCAGCACCCATTCTCCTTCACTATCTCCATCATTGCGTAGGTCATGGCCTTCACTATGGTGCGGTGGGGGTGCTTCTGGGGGTCGAACTTCTCGCCCCAAGCCCTCGCCTCTATCCTGTACTCCGCCTCCTCGCCCTCTCCAACCCGCTCTATCCTGTCCACCTTGAACTTGGAGAACACGAGGCCCTCGCTGTCGGTGTAGTATAGCAGGTCCTCTATCCAGCGGTAGAGGAGCTGGTAGAGGTCGACGCCGCTGTCCTCGACCCTTCTCTCTTCGCGCGGCTCGACCTTCGAGGTGTCCGTTATTACCTCGTAGACGCCCAGCGCGGCCTGCTCGAAGGCTTCCTCGAGGCTCCTCCCACGCGCCACTATCAGCACGTCCGCCGTGTGTGGCGCATGCGCGAACCCCGGACACGGGAGCTTAGCTAAGACCTCCTCGTACTCCCGCATAATGTCCTCGTAGGGCCCACTCTGCTCCGCCACGCCCCGTCACCCCGGTGCTTTCCGGCTGGACACCCCGGTATCTCACTAGAGGCGGGCTAACCCTGGGGGTATTAGACGCGCCCGGATTTCTCCACGTCTAGTCTATGCCGGGCTCCCTGCCGGTGAGCCTGGGGGCTCCTCGAGGAGCCTGTAGCCAGGGTGGGTCTCGATGAGTCTTCGGAGCCAGTCCGATGAGAGGGCCTCGGCTAGGGGCCTGGCAGCCTCCTCCCGGGGCCTCGTCGTGTAGCACTCGTAGCGCTCCCAGACCGCGTGGAGCCATGGCAGCCCGTAGCGCTCCGCCGCCGCCCGCACTACGAGGGCCGCGTCGGCCCTGCCCGTTGCCACCAGCAGCGCTGCCTCCTCGTGGGTAGATGCCGGGCCTACGGTGCGGGGCGGCGCTGTGCCAAGGAGGTGGAAGAGCCGGAGGGCGGTGCCGCTTCCCCTGTTCCTTGCGGCTACTACTAGCTTGCCGCGGCGTATAGCCTCGAGTGCCTCCTTGAGGCTCTTGTAGCGGGTCTCGAGGCCGGGCCGGAGGGCGAGGACAAGCTGTCTCAAGTAACCTCCTAGGAGGACGGGGTTCTCTACCCAGCTCCTCTCAAGGTATGGGAGGTTGTAGCTGCCGCCAGCAGGGTCATACAAGTGCATACAGGCCGCGTCAGCCTCGCCGAGGGAGAGCATAGCGAGGGCTAGGCCTGAGCCTGTGCAAACCGCGTCGAGCCGGGCCCCGGAGGAGCGTAGATGCTCAAGCACGGCCTCTAGGAGCGGGTCGCTGCTGTGGGCAACCACGAGGCCAGGCTCGTGGGCTGGGAGCCTAGGGGCCTCTATAGGGCCGAGGAGCTTCTCGAGGCGCTCACGTGCAGAGCGGTAGGCTGCGAGTATCTCCTTCGCGAGCGGGGTTAGCCTGGCACCACCCCTCGAGGCGCCGCCCCGGGTCCTGGCTAGGAGAGGCCTCCCTAGGAGCCTCTCGGCTCTCGCAACGAGGTCCCATGCGCGGGAGTATGGTATGCCGAGCCTCCTTGCGGCCGCTGAGAGGCTCCCAGCCTCCTCAACCGCTTCAAGCAGCCGGGCGAGCTCCTCCCCGACGGCGGGGACGCCGTCAACGAGCACCTCTATCGTGTACCGAGTGGCTATCCTCACCCTGTCGCCCACGCGGGTCTCCCAGGTATCGCCTCGGGCGGCTAGCACGGTCTTAGCTCAGGCGCCGCTACCGGTTCTCCGATAACGGGTTATCCCCCCTACCTTGTAATGCAGCAGGGTGCGGCTGGTTGAGGCTCGTCCCTGTCCTTACGGCCCTGGCTGCTGTGGGGCTTGTGTTGGCCGTCTTCCTCCACCTCTCTGGGGGTCGGGTTGTCCGTGTCCAGGTGACGACAACTACGAGCCTCTACGCGACCGGGCTCCTGGACCTGCTTGCAGACGCTTTTACCGGGAAACATACCGGCGTGAGGATAGAGTTCATCGCTGTGGGTAGCGGGGAGGCGCTGCGCAGGGCTGCGAACGGCGACGCATGCATGGTGTTCGTCCATGCGCCTAGCCTAGAGAAGCGCTACATAGATGAAGGGGTGCTCACAGGCCACCGATTCATAGCATACAACTACTTTGCTATAGTTGGGCCCGTGTCTGATCCCGCTGGCGTCGCGAAGGCCTCGTCTGCCGTGGATGCCTTCCGCCGTATCTATGCAGCCGGCGAGGATGGTAGGGCCAGGTTTGTGAGCCGTGGCGACAACTCGGGGACACATGTGAGGGAGACTATGCTGTGGCGGCTGGCTGGTCTTGACCCGGAGGGTAGGCCATGGTACATAGTCAGCGGCCAGGGTATGGCTAAGACGCTTGTTATGGCTGACGAGTTGGGTGCCTATACGCTGAGCGATACTGGTACTTTCCTCAAGCTGAGCCTTGACGGGAGGATACCTGGGCTCAGGCTACTCTACACGAACAGCAGCGAGTTGATAAACGTGTACAGTGTCTACCTCGTCAAGAGCTGTAGCGGCGAGGCCGCCCACTATGCCCGCATGTTTGCTGAGTTCGTCGCAGGACCAGAAGGGCAGCACATCATAGCAAGCTACGGCGTCGAAAAGTATGGGCGACCACTGTTCTATCCCGCTATGGGCCACGAGGAGATGCTTAGGGAGGCCTGGGAAAGACTCGCCGAGGGCTGAGCGTCGCCTTGGAGCCTGTGCTAACGGTGGCGGCCCGATCAGTTACCGTATCGGGCGCTGCGACGCTCCTCTCCGCCTCGTGGTCGCTGCCCTTGGCCTACCTAGCCGCGACCAGGCCACGGCTACGGCCGCTCGCCGCAGCGGCAGAGGGCCTCGTGGGTGTCCCGACGGTGCTCGTGGGGCTCTTCCTCTACTTCCTCCTAAGCCGCCGTGGCCCGCTGGGCGGCCTCGGGCTCCTCTATACTCCGACCGCGATAATCATCGGAGAGGCTGTGCTTGTGACGCCGCTGCTGGTTGCTGTCTCGTACCGTGTCATCTCGGCCGCCGTCTCGAGGTATGGGGAGCTTGCCTTGGCCCTGGGGGCTTCGGACACAGAGGCTATGGAGATAGCGCTGCGTGAGGCCGCGCCGGGGCTCGCCGCCGCGCTCGTCATGGCCTTCTCGAGGGCTGTTGGCGAGCTAGGGGTCGCGCTCCTGGTTGGCGGGAACATAAGAGGCTACACCCGCACCCTGACCACGGCGATAGCCCTAGAGGTATCTATGGGTGAGTTCGAGGCTGCAATGAGGCTCGGCCTCGTCCTAGTGGCCATCATGGTCTTCGTGGCGGCTGCTGCCCGGGCCGCGAGGAGGCTGACAGGCGATGAAGCGGGGTAGCGGGCTGAGGCTCGAGGCTAAGGGGCTCTGGTTCCGCTACCCGGGGCAGCGGGACTGGCTGCTCCGCGGCGCAGACGCCAGCCTCCAGGGAGGCGAGCTTGTAGCAGTTGTGGGCCCCAACGGGGCCGGCAAGACGACGCTCCTGAAGCTCCTCGCAGGCCTCTATAGGCCTCAGCAGGGCTGCATATGTATAGACGACGTCAACATCTGGAGCGTCGACCCAAAGACGAGGCTTGAGGCCAGGAGGAGGATAGTCTATGTCCACGAGGAGCCCATAATGCTCCGGGGGAGTGTGCTAGACAACGCCGCTGCCGGGCTCCTCATCCGCGGCGTGCCTCGGGGCGAGGCCTTGAGGAAGGCGCGCGCCTCGCTCGAGAAGCTAGGCATCGCCCACCTAGCGGATAGGAGGCCGCGCGAGCTGAGCCGCGGCCAGCGCCAGCTAGCGGCCCTGGCACGCGCATACGCCCTAGGCCCTGAGGGGCTCCTACTGGACGAGCCCTTCGCCCACCTGGACCGGCAGGGGAGGAGGAGGCTCCTAGCGCTCCTCGAAGAGCTAAGGAACCAAGGGGTAGCCGTAGCTGTAGCCACGCATAGCCCCCTGCTGGTCAGGAGGCTCGCCACACGTGTGCTCATCGTGGAGGATGGGCGTGTGGAGGAGGCTGAGCCGGAGAAACTGGACAGCCTTCTAGCCTAGCCCACCGGCCCATCCCCCTGCGGGAGGACGGCTAAGCTGTGGCAAGCGCCTTGCTCGCGTGCTTAGCCTCTATGTCGGGCAGGGCACCTACCTCTACCACCTGGAGCTCGAGCGTGTTCTCGTCGACTATCTTTGCGTGGACGTTTACCCTGGCGTTGCTGCGGCGGCGCTGCATGTAGCTCCTTGCCACCGAGGCTGCGACCACCGCCTCGGGGCTTAGGGGGAACTCGCTGTAGCCCTTGCGGAGCAGCAGCGTGTAGACTGGGCGGAAGATGCTGTCGCGGACAACGACGCGGATGCGCCTCATGAGGCGGCCGCCGAGGCGGCGCGGCTCCTCCTCCGCCACCTCGACCTGGCGGGCGACGCCGCTCTCCCTCAACGCGCGCTCTATGGCCTCAGCCAGGGAGTCACTGTCCACTACGTTGGTCGTCTCCACTATGAGGTCTCCTACTTCGTTGACGAGGTGCTGAGTAAGCCCCGTGAAGCTCTTGCCCAGCGTCTTCCCCACCGATATCTGGTAGCCCGCAATAACCGCGTTAATGGTTGCGAGGAGGCGTGGTATCTCGAGCTCGCCTTTAAGCTCCTCATTTAAAGCCATCGCTCTCGCATCTAGTACATGAGCCACCTCGGCCACCTCCTCTCGGTGGCGGCTCCTAGGGGCTGTTCTGGTGGGAACCATGCTCCCCTTCATCGAGCAACCCCGGCACAGCTTACACCAGAGTCTATATTAAAACTTGTATAGTCCACTCTGCAGCCCACACGGCTACAGCTATGACTTCCCTGCAGCCCCGCATCTAGCACACGGAGGCAGCACAGGCTATGGATGCGGGAAAGCAGGGGAAGAGGCTAACAGCCGAGGCCATCTATGAGGGCGACGGCATACTGCGCCTAGTGGAACCCGTGGAGCTGCCCGTGGGGGCCAAGCTGCGGGTCACGATAGAGCCCGCCGGCGCCGAGCCCATGGAGAAGCCTAAGGGCCTCGCGGTGGCAGCAGAGAGGCTGGGCCTCGACTTTGACTCGATACTTGAGGCTATAGAGGCCCCGGAGGGGCTCCGGGAGGCCCTCGAGGAGCTCGTGGAGCACATGGCACGCTCGATGGAGGAAGCGGTGGCCAGGGATGGCAGGCTCAGAGAGCTCTACCGGGCCGCGGAGAGGCTCGAGCCGGGCCATGCCGCAGAGAGGATCGGGCCCCCGCCGCTGGACAACGACACCTGGATGCTCATGCTGAGCGACGTGTTGACAGTCGTGGAGAAGGCAGGCCTCCTCCAGCTCACCCAGCCGCTCCGTGTGGCCGCCAACAACAGGCTGGTCAACCCATACGACCTAGCATTGGCCGCGCTGAGGGGCGACCGGGGCTTCCTCGACCACGAGGCCGAGAGGCTACATGCGAGCCGGGAGCTGGTCTACCTAGCCGCTGCCGCGCTGGCCGAGGCCACCCGGAGGGCCGTCGCCAGGCTCCTCGAGGCCCAGGAGGGGGCCGAATCTGGCCCAGACGTCGCCGCATAGCCCCTCCGCCCCAGGGAGAGGACTGGGCCTCCTCGTGGGCGCAGGGTCGAGCGCGGTTAGGCAGTACATTTCTCTAGCGAGCCTCTCCTGTGGCTCCCAGTCGCCCTCTATGACGCCTCTGCCGAGGAGGCGGCGCACTGCTTCACGGTAGCGTGGATGAACCGGCTTTGGCCTGGCCTGGGCCAGGGGGGTGCCTGGGAGTGGGAGGAAGGTGTGTAGCCTCAGCCTGGCACCCCTCGCGGCAAGCTGCTCCATGACTGCTATGGTTTTCTCTACGTCCTCTTCCTCCTCGCCCGGCAGCCCGAAGATTATGTCAACGACTGGCGTGAATCCATACTTGAACACCAAGTCTATCGCCTCCAGGGCCTCCGCGACGCTATGCCCCCTCCCGCTAAGCTCCAACACACGGTCGCTGCCGCTCTGCAGCCCCACGCTTATCCTCCTGTTCCCGGCGTACCGCTTCACCGCCCGGAGAACCCCGGGGGTCACGTACTCGGGCCTCGTCTCGCTCGGGAAGCTCCCCAGGAACGGGGTACCGCCCCTCTCCCTGACGCCGCGAAGCAGCTCCTCGATGGCGCCCGGGTTGGGCCTGCCCGGCTCCGGGGAGAGGTAGGCGAACCCTATCGGCGCTATGAACCGTATACGCCTCCTACCCGCGGAGACGTAGGCGCTGACAGCGTCGAGCACCGCATCCAGGCCGCGGAACCTGACACGCGCCTTAAACAGCCAGGGTACCTGGCAGAACCTGCACCGATAGGGGCACCCCCTCATTATCTCGATTGGAGGGTATAGGCCGAGCCCCCGGTGGTAGGGCGGATACTCGTCCAGGCTGACGTGGCTTATCCTTGTGACACGGAAGCCCCCCGGCTCGGGCATGAAGGCTATGTTTGGCACATCCTCCAGGCTCCTCTCGCCCAGCAGCGCCTCCACCAGTGCGGGGAGCGCGTTCTCCCCGTCCCCGACCACCGCGGCCCACGCGCCGAGCCGGAGGAGCTGCCAGTAGGCGCCCTCCGCGTGGGGCCCACCAGCCACAACGGGGTACTCCCTCGCAACCCTCGCCACCTCCTCGGCGAGCTCGAGGAAGACCGGCGTCGAGAGACCGTAGAGGACCGCGACGCGGCGGCCCCTAGAGGCCTCCTCCCTGGCCACGGGGAGCGGGTCGCCCTCAACAAGCACTAGCCTCACGCCGCGCCCAAGCATACCGTGCCTCTCCAACGCCCCGGCTAGGTGGGCGAACGCGTTGCGGGCGCCGTAGACGACGCGGCCTATTAACGTCACCTGCTCCGCCATAGCGCTCCCTCCCGCTGCCCGGGGGCCCACAGGGGCCACGGCACGCGCCATGGGGTATTCCGCGTGACGGAAGACTCCGCTTATAACCGCCCCACAACGGGGTCACCATGTACGGGGGTTGAAGAGGGCCGTGAGTCTCCTCGCGCAGCCAAGGAGGAGAGAAAGGGAGGACCTAGCCCGCCGCCTAGTCGAGCTGGCGCTACGCCGCTACAACCGGTACCGTGGCGCCGAGAGCCGAGCCAAGCTCCTCAAGCTCCAGGGAGACACCGTGATAATAGCCTTCGAGGGCAGCTTCTGCGAAACCTGCGGCATCAACGACTGGGTTGACGATTTCCGCTACGTCCTCGAAGACCTCGGCGCGGAGGCAGAGCTCGTAACCGTCATAGAGCCGGAGAACCCCGAGGAGTTCTACGACTACCGCATAGGCATCTTCCGGCTCAAGAAGCTCCCAAGCCCAGAGAGGCTCGAGGAAGCCGAAAGAGAGGAAAAGGAGCTCGAAGAATGGTTCTCCAGCAACTAGGAGCCACAACACCCCCTCGTCGTCAATCTAAGACTGTTACCGGGAAGAGAGCCTAAAGATAAAGCGAGGACAGGTTGGCTAGTTAGCTCACCATCCCAGCACAAGGTCGCCAGCTGGTACCCGTCCCAAGAATAAAGGTCCTAAGGAGCGAGCCGCAGAGCACCATAAGAGGTTGCACGCACGGTCTAGAAGAGAACATAGAGATTATCCGGAGTATCCGGATCCGCCGAGGAGGCCCTGGAGTCCTCGGGGGCATCCACGGCCCCGACGATGAAGGAGGCCCGGGGGACAAGGATTGCCGTAGTCAGCCTCCCTAAAACCCGTAACCTCCCTCTTAGTGTCCTCAAGATATGGGACAGGACTAGGGGCGAAAACAGCGCAGCTACACCCTCCGGGGGAAGCCCTCCTCTAGACCCTGGCCTAGACTTGTCCTCCTCTCAGTCCGGAGGGGCAGGGTTCAATGACTGGCCCGGGCTGCCGCCTGCTAGCGCTCGGCGTGACCGTCAGCGGCTGGGCCGTGATAGCGGCCGCATGGCTCCTGAACAGGGACTGGTTCAGCCCGCTCCATGGAGCCTTTAGCGACCTAGGCTCCAGCAGGGCCAGCCACCCCTACGTGTTCAACATGGGCCTCGTCGCGGTCGCCGCTCTCCTGGCGCTGCTAGCCCGCTGCCTCTACCGCGCCGCTGGGAGCAAGCCCGCTACTGTAGGGGCGGGCTACCTTGGGCTCGCCGCCGTCTTCCTCGCCCAAGTCGGGCTCTTCCCGGAGGGCACAGTGTTCCACAACTGCGTGGCGCTCTGGTTCTTCCTGCTCGCCGACGCCGGGCTCCTACTCTACAGCCTCGAATCATGGAGGAGGGGAGGCTGCTGCCTCGCAGCACTACTCTCCTCCGCCGCGATGGTACCCGGCGCCACTATCGTCGAGCTACTAGTCGGCTGGCCCAGCACCGCGGCCCTGGAAGCATACGCCATAGCGCTGCTAGACGCGGCGATAATCTGCATCTCGCTCTGCAGCCAGGAAGCCAGCTCCCGCACCAGCTAGCATAATGCGTCTCCCTCTGGCCCGCCACAAGGGGTCCTCCACCGCAGAGAGGAGAAGGCCGTGCCAGCCACGGCTCCAACATAGAACACAATAAAGCCGAATACGGGTGTGGACCTCGCTCTCCCAGCTGTTTCGCCTCTCTCATTGCTAGCCACAGTACCCGCTGCCACTATCACTAACATATACGTCATAATAGTAGTATTCGAGCTCTACCTTTTCGCCACCGTACTGGTAGCTCGTCTTACTCACATAAAGCCGCGGCCAGATATGACAGAGGCCGTCTGCGTAGTACGGGCCCAGATTTACATCAACATGTGCTACCTGGGTGCTTGTTGTGGTGCTTTCTATTGAGAAACTAACCCCCAATGTAACGACCATGCCGCCTAGGTTGAATGTTTTTATCGGGATGCCGGCGCTTACCCTATGGTTTACAATGTAGAACTTTTTCTTGGTATCGACAAAGTGGTGACCTACTGGAGCTAAGCTCTCTGCCTCACCATTGTCCCTTACGTATTGGAGGTATCTATCGGCTATGCTGTAGCCTCCAGTGCTGAGCTGAGCCCAGCCAACGAGGGGAGCAGAGCCGCTATCTTGCCTCTCCATGATAGGCTTTATAAGTGTTGTGTTAAAGTAAACGTCGTATGGAGTCCATGTATATGCGTCGTAGAGTCTGTACTCGGCTAGTGTTACGAGTGCTTCTATGCCTACCGCGAGTAGATAAGTTCTCGAAGTAGCTATGACTCTGGGTGATGTGAATTCGAAGTCCCTCGCATAGCCTCCAGATGTCCATATCGTCACCGTAGTATACGGCGGCAGGCCTAACGAAGAACTTACACCATCAAAAGATGTCTCGACATCGACCCAGGACCTCTTCTGTGTTCTGCTACAAATCCCACAAAGTCTATCGATAAGGGCACGGCAATGTTTCCTTTAGATGTCTTGAACACATAGCCTGTGACGCCAACAACTACTTTAGCTTCATCGCTGTTTGTCGCATTAACGCTGAGTAGGCTGCTTATCTGGTGGTATGTCTTTATGTCGCCGTGGACGTTTAGTATGAGTATTGGGAGCATCTTCTCCGTGGGCTCTGTGTAGGTTTCTAGGACCCATTCAAGGTCGGGGTAGTAGCTGTAAGGTGGCTGGCTTGGGGGGATGCGGGGCGGCGGGAACTGGTCGCTCCATCCCGTCTCTTCAACTGTCTTGTGCTTCGCGGCTAGCTCCTTCACGTCCACGGCTTCCGTCTTCTCTGTGAATGCCTTGGCGTCGCCTATGCGTATCTCTAGGTAGTTTGCGTCCTTTGCGGCTAATGCCTCCGTGTTGAGTGTGACTGAGCGGGGCAGCACGTAGAGCTTGTCGCTACGGAATATGTTTATGAGTATTAGTAGTGGTGGCTCGAGGCCTGGCTCTTTTCTGAACCATTTCTCTGCGTACATCTCTACGGGTAGGAGGGGTGCTGCGATGACTGTGCTTTTTGGCTGCGACCGGTAGTGGCCCAGGTGTATTATCTTCGCGTCCGGTGTGAGGCCGTAGATGTCGACGGTGAAGCCCCGGAAGTCGCTGGGCATGGGGCCTATGTCCACTATCAACGTGTTACTGGCTGGTATTGTATGGTAGTAGGATATGCTTGTTGCCGGTCCCTGAGGCTCGCGGAGGATGAGGGTCGCCGGGTTAGGGGTTGAGGAGGCGGCGAGCACCGCGGCAGCCAGTGCTGAGGCTATGATTGAGGCGATTAGGGCTTTTTATCAAGCCTGGGTCACCCTGTGCACCTGCCTCGGTTGCTAATGTCTCCTTGCCGTGTTTCTCTTACAGCTAGTTCCACATGAACGTTCTATCTCCCCCTATGGGGTTCGGCTGAGGCTGTAGGCCTGAAGGGGCGGCGAGGGCCGTAGTCCATCCGTGTTACCGCGGGATGAGTGTAGGCTGCTTGATTATGGTGGTTTGAGGCTAAGTCCGGCGGGGGCATAGTGGGTGGAGGGGTGGTGCTGGCTCCCCCTCTCCCCCTCTGGCGGCGCCGTGGTGGGTGCCGTGGCTGCTGGTGGTGTGCGTGAGCGGGTGCTGGAGTTTCTGGCGCAGTACGGGGAGAGGGGGTATGCTGTTCTCCGGGCCGCTGTCGACGCCGCTCT
>JAMOSW010000127.1 GCA_027062725.1 Pyrodictiaceae archaeon
GCGATAACAGTAATATCATAGCCTAGCAGTGTTCTATTCCCAGCCTTGGCCAAGCCATCACTACGCTGAGCCACCGACGAGGGGCTTAGAGGTGTAGAGCGTGGTAAGCGGCAGAACTGCGAACCACGGCAGCACTGCGATATATGTGCGTGTGCCCATAAGCCTGCTCTCAATATTTGATAGTATAGCCCAAGAGCACGGCATGAGTCGCAGCGAAGCCATACGGGAAGCTATGAAGCTATTCATACATGCCGCGAGAAGCCCCAGCGCCAAGAGCCTGAAGGGTCTCCTCAGCGGCTCAAGACTAGGCTCCGAGCTCCTGCTCGACTGGGTAGCCCCCTAGCACCTTAACCACACGCCCCTCCTAGTCCCAGACACGTAGCCGAAGACCGTGGATGGAGGAGGTGGGCTTATTGCAGTTAACACTTATCGACTCCACGGCTCTCCTGAGGCTCATGCTGAACGAGCCGGGCGCCGAGTTCGTCGCAAACCTCCTGACAAGGGCGGAAGACGGGCTTGAAGAGGTCGCCACCACGATAGAGGCAGTCCGCGAGGCCCTTGAGGCAGGCCTCTATGCAGTGGCTTCTGCGTTAACGGGGAGTAGTGATCCATGCGTTCTCTACGAGAAGCTGCGACAGACCCATATTCGTATGCAGGCCTATAGCAAGGTACAGCCCCTCCTGGACTACCTAGCGCGCCTCGCGGCGATAGGAAGGCTACACGTCTACACAGTAAGCATCCAGGATGTGAACGCAGCCTTCGAGCTAGCGCTCAGAGAGCAGATACCCCTCCGCGACGCTGTGACTATACATCTAGCGGAGAAGATAGGTGCCAATAGGATAGCCTCATTTAGTAGGTACATTAGGGAACATGCGCCTCGTAACGTTACAGTCGTGCCAAACCTATAAGCCTCCTTCTTACCCTTGCATGGTATTGCCCCTAGAGTAGGCAGCCCGCCTCCTGTGCCAGCGACACGAAGCCTGGGAGTCTATCGTCGAGAACCTCAAGCCCCCTGGGCGGGCTGTCCAGGATGCCGTAGGCGTAGAGCCCGTAGAGGTAGGCGCAGGTCAACGGCGAGTTTCCGCTACAGGCAGGTGTAGCAGCTACGCCGCCGGCTGGAACGATATGCGAGTCTCTGAAGTGGAGGAGACTGTCAGCAGACGGCTGCTCAACGTAATAATATGGAGCGCGGATCGAGCCTCCTCGAGCAGTCCCAGCGACGAGAGGATAAAGGTAGTCGGGGTCCCACTGTCCTTCTCCGTGAGATAGAGCCTCCTCCGCTCCACCTGTGCTAAGCAGAGCCTCACAAACATCGCCCACGCAGCGCGCCTTCATGCTCAGCCCAAGCTGGCGGGCTAGCTGCGCCAGCTTGTCCGCCTCGTCGCTGTCTATAACGAGTTCTGCTTTGCCCCCCTGCCTGGCGATGGGTAGCAACGCGAGAACAGCTGCAGCGCCACTGCGCCAAGGCTGGGCCGTGGTCAGCCGTGGATAGGCATCCTCGAGGACCAGGCGCGTGCCGCGCAGAACCTCCTCGGCCCTAATACCCAGTAAAGCCAAGCTCTGACGGAACCATCTCCAGCCCACAAACTCCGGCGCCACAAGGTTAAGGAGCAGCTTCTGGCCATGCAGCATTGCCGCGTAGACAACACCGGCCAGGACCGGTAGCCAGCCGGTGTAGAGCCTGCCGATCACGAGACGCCGCGGAGCACCCCCCTCAACAACAAGGCCGCGGAGCCCCTCGAGCGGCCATGCACGCGCGCCTAGAACGCTCGCAGCCTCTACGAGCCCCCGCAGGAGCCTCGGCTCAAGCTCAGCCATTATCGTGAGCCTCCTCGTCGGAGGCAGCCTTGTGGCGGCAAGAAGGGCAAGCAGGATCACCTGGTGTGTACAGGAGCCGCGGGGAGCAAACCGGCCTCCACGCGGAGCATCCGCCTCTCTGACCGTGACACGGTCGCTGGAGACGTAGTCTGCCTGGTAGCCCAGCAGCCGCAGGCCAGCAACGAAGTCCCGGATGCAGCGCGACCTAGCCACTATAGCATCGCCGCCACCTGTCACGGCAGCCGCTGCGAGCAGTGATAACGATCCCCAAAGGCTGTAGGGTGCCTCGAACCGGCCTCCACAGCCCAGGCCTGCTCCACCTCCTCGTGGCCGCCAGCGTCGCCTGCGCGCATGTAGCCCCTTTTTGAGGCGAATACATGAACAGATGGGGTCAGGGCGCGAAACCCTCAGCCTCGCCCCTCAGTGGGGGCTAAGTGGGCAACCGCAAGGACCCAGCTCATCATACCCCAGGCCCTTGTGCTACCGGCAGGGAGACCTAGCGGGGCCATTAGTGCTTTTCATACCCTGGGCTGGCGCTCCTCCAAGGAGCTAATAGGTCCAAGCCTTGGGTTTAGCGTGCTCAGCGGGGATGAGGCCTGGGGGCTCCAGGAGCCCCGGGAGGGGCCGTGAAGAATAGTCCCATCACCGACCCTCTTGCCTGGCTTGTCGCGGCCTCGGAGGGCTGTATTTGCCCCGAGAGCATTGACGCGCTGATAGCGCTTGGAATCGAGGAAGAAATGGGCTGTAGTGGTGGCCGCGGTGTCCTCGTAAAAACGTGTCATGGCCTCGTTTTTTACGTCCCCTGTGGCTACAGTGAATGGGCATGGGCAAACATACTGCATATTGTATGCGTCGATGACTACGGCCTCTCACTGCTTAAGGATGGGCTGAGGAACAGAGTGGTTGTGGACGTGGGTGGTGGGTTCGGCTACTTCAGCCTTACGGCGCTCCAGCTGGGTGCTACACGCGCCGTAGTCGCGGAGCCTCTCGCAGCAGCCCGCAAGATCATCACAGAGGGCGCCACGGTGCTGGGCCTTGAGGACCGCATACTTGTCTACCCCTATGCGGTAGGGAGACGCAGAGGCAGAGCAAGGCTCTATGTAGCCGATAACATTGTGAACACGTCGCTCCGACGAAGCCACCCCCTTTCTCGGGGCTCGGAAATAGTGGCGGAAGAGAATGTGCCCGTCGCAACCCTCGGCGACCTTATACGTGCAGCTGGTGGCAGAGCAGCACTGGCCAAGATAGATGCTGAAGGCATGGAGTACGATATAGTGCTCGGCGCGATAGAGGAGGAAGCGCTTGATAGCGTCGACTGCATCACTGTAGAGTCCCACGATATGCATGTGCATAAGCTCTTGAAAGGGTTGCTGGGTAAGGCCGGCTTCACTCTACTACATGAAAAGCTTGACAAAGAGTTCAATCAATACTTCCTGGCGGCGTGTCACGGCTAGTGCCTCTTGACAAGCCTCTCCGGGCGGTAGGCGGCCGCTGCAATGATAAGCGAGGCGATGGTAACCACGGCCAACAAGGCTGTGTGGATAAGGGTCGTCTCCAGGTTGCCGAGAGCGTAGGCCTCTATGGCGAGCGCTGTATGCGTGTAGGGAACCAGGTAAAGCAACGTTTTGACGGATAGTGGGAGGGCCGCGACGTCAACAAAGAGTACAGCAAAGAACACCATTATCGCGGTGCCCGTTATTAGGCTCGTCACGAGCGTTGCCGCGCGCTGGCCCGGAACAAGCAGCGTCAGAAGTATTGTCACAGCCATAGTGACCAGCACTGCTAGCACAGTCTCTATAGCGTGTAGAGCCACAAGACCCATATCGGCTACATGGAATCCCGTGGCTGCGGCATAGGCAAAAGCAGCCAGAAAATCGACGCCGCCCGCCACGAGAGCAGCTGTCAAGCTGCCAAGCGCTTTGCCGGAGACGAACTCGAAGCCAGTTAACGGCGTAATAGCTAGGAGCTCTCCTGTCCCACTCTCCCTCTCCCTGCTCACCGCGTCGGCCACCGCAAGAGCAGCGGGATTTAGCACGAAGAACACGGAGAACGCGAGGAAGCGTGCAACTGATGCACGCTGCGCCTCCTCCGGAGAAGCGGGCCTGCCTTGTGGCGTAACACCTTCCCGCACAATCTTGAGCGGATGAAGCACCGTGTCCGGATTGATGTCGATACCAGCCTTTTCTGCGAGGATACGCACCCTAGCCTCTGCCATCTTCTCAGAATATGTCTGCATGACACTCTCAGCGACACCTACAGCATCGACTGCGGCGGGATTCCCTATAGCCTCGTATATCTTTATGACAGCTGTGCCACCAAGGCTTGAGAGATTGGCGCCAAAACTAGGTGGTATGGCTATCGTCGCCGCTGCGCCAGGCACGGGCCTACACGCAGACAAGTTAACAATCGAAACATTGAACGAGACATAGTCGCGAAGAGCTTCCAAGAGCAGTGCAGCAAGCTCTGCGGCATACTTGGAGCTGTCACAGACCTCTACAACGACCGGAGCCTGCTGCTGGCTCTTAAGCCCGGTCACCAGGAGCCCCAGTAGGGGGAAGAGAAATGCTGACACCAGCATGAGGCCAATACTTCTCCGGTCGCGAAGGAACTCAAGGGCATCCTTCCACGCGATAACCCATAAACGGTGTCTAGCCACTAACCATCACCGCCCACGGCCCTAACGAAGGCCTCCTCGAGATCAGATGCAGAGTACTTACGAACAAGTTCGGAAGGCCTGCCTTCATCGACTATGCGGCCTCTTGATATGAACGCTACACGGTCAGCAAGCCTCTCAACCTCAAGCATATTATGGCTACTCATCAGTACAGCTCTCCCCGCGTCCGCAGCACTACGGATAAGGCGGCGCATAGCAACGCTCGAGGAGACGTCGAGCCCGCTCGTAGGCTCATCAAGTACTAGCAGTGGTGTCTCCAGCGCCAACGCGAAACCCAGCAAGAGGCGCCGCCTCATACCCTTACTGTATGTCGAGACACGGCGCCTAAGGTCGTCACCAAGCCCCGTGTACTCGGCTGCACGGTGTGCAAGCTTCTCGGCGTCTCTACGACCCCGAGCATATAGCCTAGAGAAGAACACGAGATGCTCCCAGCCGGTGAGGCGCGGATAGACAGCGGTCTCCTCGGGTACATAGGCTGCGCAGCCACGTGCACGGGCAGCCTCAACGCCGCAGACAAGCACCGAGCCCTTGTCGGGACTGTATATCCCCAGCACCATTCTTATCGTGGTTGTCTTCCCGGCCCCGTTGGGGCCTATTAGTGCAAACAGCTCGCCACTATGCACTGTAAACGAGATAGGCCCGACCTGTGGTCCACGCTTGAACCGCTTAACCGCCTCGCGGACAACCAGCACACGGCTACCCTGCTCCATCTGTTCAAGAGTCAAACGTGCTCACCGCGGGTAGCGTAGAACGACTATCGTCCTCCTTTCTGGCAGCCCGTCTGGCTCTAACGTAAAGCTGGTCTCCTCCAAGCGTACAACCCTCCACTTCTTCGCGTAACGAAGGAACTCATCAAGAGGCTCCAGAGGCAGCTGCATCCCCGGCACCCAATAATGCATAGGCACAACAACCCGGGCACCAATCGCCTCAGCGGCCTCAAGAGCCCGGCGCGGGTGAAGGGTATAGACTCCGCCGGCTGGGACGAGCGCCACATCCGCCCGCAGATGCTCAGCCTCCCCCTCCTCGAGGGGACGGCCTAGATCGCTGAGATGTGTTACCGCTACGCCACCAGCCTCGACACGGTACGCTACGACGAAGCCGCGAAGCCTACCGCCGAACTCGTCGTGAGGAAGCCGCACCCCCCGGACTCTAAACGGGCCTAGGACAAAGTCGCCCAGCCTGCCACGGATAACAACGGTGTCCCTCCGCTTAGCGACGACCTCGACAGCGTTATGGTCATAGTGTTCGTGGCTCACCAGCACATAGTCGGGCTCGGCCTTGGGCGGTGCAAAGCCGACGCCAAGACTGCCGCCATCATGCGGGTCTATAAGCAGACGCTTGCCCTCATAAATTATCTCGAAACATGCATGGCCATGCCACTTGATGGTCACGGCGCTCACGCTGCGCACCCCTGAGCTCTCTTGTTGCTGGCTTGAGCCCCTGCTGGGGCTAGGGGCCCACGCTGCGGAGAAGAGTGCGGGGCGCTCTATGCGGGGAGGTTGCTGCCCTATGTAAAACACCGCTGGCGAATGGGGTCTAGGCGGGCTTGAAGCCTGCGGACTCGAAGAGGGCACGGGCAAACGCCTTGGCCTGGCTGCGCGGCAGGTTAGCGACGATGTAGCGGCAGAGTACGCGGCCACCTACCTGCACGCAGAGTATAGTATCGCTGGGTTGGCCGCCAAGCCTCTCAAGGTCGAGGCTGAAGACAGCGTTTAGGCTCTTAGCTATGCGGTGCTCATACGTCTTCTGACTAAGAGCATTCGAAGCTATGAACAGGTTGAGAGCATCATCGGGTTTATCGAATTTAACAAAGCCGTTCCTCCAGAGGAACGCGAGGTACGCCGCTGCTGCCTTGTAGTCGCCAACCATGTCCGCGTACTCCTTGAACACTATGCCAGTGCCCTTCTTGGCCAAAGCGGAGGCTATGAGAGCCTTCTCGAGGCGTGCCAGCTTACCCTCATCGAGACGTATAATCCTCTTCCTCGCCCGTATCCTTAGCTCTGCCCTAGGCAGCGCATAGAGCTTAAGCCGGACCTGGCCCTTGTCGAAGGCCTGTTTGACAGCCTCGACGCCACCACGCAGCGCCTCAACCATATCCAGCAGAGCCGCCTGCTCAGCCATGACTCCCCGACACCTCCTGGGCAGGCCTCCGCAGCCCGTACCCTTCTTATTTTCACTCCTACGCTCACCGGTTACGGCGTCAATCCACGCCTAGAAAAGACGCCGTGGCCCAGCCCTGTGATGCCATCAGCTGCCGGGTATGGCTGCTCGCAGAGGGTGGCTAGCCTTGCGGGTTAAGCGCCTGGCCTCGTGGCTTGAGAGCATACTGGTAGTGTTCAACGAGCGGCTCGGTGGCATAGAGCGTTGGCTAGTGATAAGCGCGTTTACAGCAATAGTCGCCTCACTCTCGATAGGCCTCTTCTATGTACTCCTAAGGGTAGCTATAGTGGCCTCGGCCTACATTCACGGCGTGGATGACCCACTAAGCTACCTACATGTGTCGGACTATGCTATCCTGGCTGTCAGAAGCAACAACATAGCCGCGATATTCGTCACGCTAGGCTTGTTCTCCCTAGCGGCTAGCATAATAGTCTACACGTTCGCCCCTGAGGCTGAGGGAGGCGGAACAGACGCAATCGTTGACGCTTACCACCGTGAAGCTGGCCTAGTTAGACCCAGGGTAGCGGTCGTCAAGGCTGTGGCATCGGCGCTCCTCCTCGGCGGTGGAGGCAGTGCGGGCCCTGAAGGACCTGCGGTGCAGATAGGTGGCGCGGCAGGCTCGTTCGTAGCCCGCATTCTCAGGCTAAGCGTTGAGGAGAGGAAGATAGCGCTCGTGGCAGGCGTCGCAGCAGCCCTATCCTTCATATTCCAGAGCCCTGTGGGCACGGCGCTATTCGCCGTAGAAGTCCTATACGAGGACGACATGGAGGTTGAGGCCCTCGTACCCTCCCTGCTCTCCTCTGTAATAGCGTATAGCTTGTCCATACACATCCTGGGCCCGGGCTACAAGCTACCCTCGATACAGATACCCGACTTACTTACAATGTATGGTTTTGATGCACTTGCATCCTACATACTTCTGGGCATATACTCCGCCCTCTTCGGGTATCTCTATATACTATTCTTCCGGCGGAGCAAGGAGTTCTTCAACCAGCTTGTGAAGAAGCATGGGATAGACTATCGTCTCAAGCCAGTCATAGGCACACTTGTCTCCGGCGTGCTCGCGGTCTTCCTACCCCAGATACTGGGTACCGGGGAGGAGCTGCTAGCTGAGTCCCTGCTCGCATTCCAACATGGCGAGTTCATCCCTGGCCACGCGGTAGTCGAGAACATGGCCTTGCTCCTCCTAGCCTTAGCTGTCGCCAAGCTGTTGGCAACAAGCCTCGTGGTGGGCAGTGGCGGCAGCGGCGGCCTCCTAGCCCCCGGCCTCTTTGCGGGAGCTATGGCGGGCCAGCTCTTTGGCCTCATGGTTTCACGCTATGTCGGCGTACCAGCGGCCATCTACGCATACCTGGGCATGGCGGCCCTTTTCGGCGGTGCCTCCAAGGTCCCGCTGGGCATGTCGTTCCTCGTGGCCGAGATAGGAGGCAGCCCAGCCCTAATAGTGCCAGCTCTCGTCTCATCACTGACCTCATCCCTTGTGCTCCGTGGGCTGTCAATAGTAGAGTCTCAGCTCCCGCATCGTATACCGCCTCAGCTGTTCACCGCGGAGTCCCTGCTGGCGTTCGTCAAAGAAAGAAGGCTCTGCATAAAGGTTGAGGAGGTCGCCTCCGCCAAGCCCATTATAGTCCGCTGGGATGAGCCTCTCTCGGAGGCTGCGAAGAAGCTCCTCGCTTCGCGGCAACGCGTGGCAGTTGTAGTTGATGAGGATGGGCGTGTAGTGGGTGTACTCGACCCAGGCTATGCGGGCCTCGATCTACGTTATGCGCTCCGTAGCAACGAACCGGTGGCATCAGCAATAGTTGCCTCTGCGCCTATAGTGAGGCGTGGCGAATGCATAAGCCGTGCGCTGGAGCAGATGCTCATATACGGGAGCGACTACGTTATAGTAACGGACAATGCACGGCGTCCAGAGGGCATAGTGACGCTTGACGCGATTGTGGCCGTCATACTGCCGCATATGGTGAAGAGTATGAGGGCTGGCATGCAGCGCACAAGTAATGAGAGTGAGGCCGCCTAGACAACACAGCCACCAAGGGGGTAATGAAGTGGAATCCGGGAGCAGAGCGGCGGCGCACTACGCGGCTCATGCGCCGCCTGTCCGCAGTGAAGACCGCGTACTTGGCTGAACCCCCGCGCTTCCCTCCAGCGTGCTGGTCCTGCTGCTCCGCTGCGTAGAGCTCTTGGGTGTGCTACGCCGGTGAGGGTAGAGGAGCTATGGCTAAGGAGGCAGCATTAGCGAATGTCGGGGTAGTTAGTCCGCCCGTGCATCCAGCGACAGTCGCGGCAGAAGCCGACTACGTGATATACGTAGGCGACGTGGTCGATGGCCTAGGCTTTGTGGAGGCGCTTCAAGGTCTCGGGGCAGAGGCTGTGCTGTACCCCCTCGACGCCTGGAAGGCGCCAACACTGTTCTCAATACTAGGCCTCGTGGGCGTAATTAAAGACAAGCTCGCAAAAGGCGAGAAGGTGGTGCTGGTAGGCGATGAACGGACAAGCCTCATCCTAGCTGCCCTACGTATTATCAGCGATGGACATGCTGCGGGCCTCGCCAGCGTCACAGACCTCACAAGCCCGCTCCATTACCGCCTCCTCGTCGCTCTCGAGCTGCTGAGGAAGAACGGCATAGATATAGAAGCCGAGGCAAGCCGCTACCAGGAGCACGCCTTTACCGGGGGCGACGCCTCACGCTCTGACTATGTGTTGCTCGCGGTTGACCTTGAGCGCCAGCTCCACAAGCCGGGCCTCGCTGCCAGAGCCTACAGGGGTGCGGCGCTAGGCTCCCCCTACCAGGATATACTAGAGGCCCTTGATCCGCGCGGCGAGGGGGCAGTGGAGGTTATCGCTCTACGCGTCGAGGGCGGCTTGCTCGACGCCTACCTTGGATGCCGCTTCCTGCTTCATCCCCTCGGCTGTCGCCCGGAGACAGAGAGGGTGCGGCAGGCATTAGCACGACTTGCCCCCTCGCTTGGCGCACGCCTCGGCATAGTGGAGGAGCTATCGCCGGAAGAGGCAGCGTGCCTGGTCTACTCCGAGTATCCTTGCCGGTAAAAGCCCCTTGCCGCGGGCAGGTGTAGAGGGAGCTGAAGGCCGATGAAGAGTGCACGTCAAGCCGACCCCCTGGGGGTGCGGTGCACGGCCGTGAGCTGAGGCCGTTACTAATCGTGGGCTGTTTCCGGCTCTTTGAGCCGGCATGGCTCTGGGGTTTGTGAGTTATATGGGGAAGGGCTGAGCCTTGGCCGGGTGTAGGCTCGCAGCGTGTCGTAGAAGGGTCGTTGTAGGCATAGACGAGGCAGGTCGAGGCCCGATCGTCGGCCCCATGGTTATGGCTGCTGTAGCTCTGCCCGTGGATGAGCTTCGAAGCCTACGGCTAGAGGGTGTTAGGGACAGCAAGCAGCTGTCCCCCTCGGCGCGTGAGAGGCTGCTAGAAGAGATAGAGGCCGTGGCACCAGTAATCCTAGTGGCGGTGCACCACCCGGACCTAATAGACAGTGTTAACTTAAACAAGCTCGAGTACGATACGGCGTCGTTGTTGGTTAAACGCGTCATGCTTCACTGTTGCGACGTCGCAGCGATATATGTTGACGCGGTCGGGCCCGTGCAGAGGTACGAGTCAGTGCTCCGCCGCGTGGCGCCAGGTGTCCGTGTCGTTGTCGCGCCGCGAGCAGACGCGAAGTACACGGCCACGGCCGCGGCCAGCATAGTCGCCAAAGTAGTGCGCGACCGCTTCGTGGAGGAGTATCGACGTCTCTATGGCCTCCGGGGCAGCGGGTACCCTACTGACCCGGAGACACTAGGGTGGCTCCGTGAGGTCTACGAGCGCTCGCCTGACTCGCCGCCGCCCATAGTCCGGCGGAGCTGGGGTACACTGAGGCGGATAGCGCCAGCCTGGTATCGGGAAAAGAGAAAGACAGGCAGCCGCGGTTCAGGCTCTAGGTCGATACTGGATTATCTAGGCGGCAAGGGCGGATGATGATAGGTGGGCTTACCCGAGCGCCGTGGCTGCGCCGTGGCGAGTGTGGCCGTATCTGACGCCCATATGTGAGACGGCTGCGGCCGCTGCAGACGGTGACATGGTATGGATAGGGTGATGCGTGCGCTAATAGAGTTCAGCTCCCAGATACTATATGTTGTAAAGAAGAGCCATGTTAGCCACGATAGGGCATTCCAGCGCGTCCTGCGGGAGAATAGGCGCTTAAGCCGTGTCCTGCCTCTCAAGGTCCTCTATCGTGTATCGCACGACATAGTCTCGGACTACTACACGATACGATATGTAGAGAGACTGATCTATGGCAGAGAGGGTGGCACCAAGAGGGCGGCCAAGCTCTGGCTACTCTACCGGGGGCTAGACTCGCCCTACCTCGCCGGCTACGTGGACAACGTGGAGAGGCTGCGGAGAAAGCTCCTCAGGAGCATGCCTCGCGCCCCCTCAAGCATAGAGGAGGTAATAGAACACATAGATGACGACGCTGAAATGCTTGCTGTGAAGTACTCGTTTCCCCGCTGGTTTGCTGCAACATTCATCCGGCTACTAGGCCATAGTGAGGCAGAGAAGCTCCTAGCAGCCCTTAACGAGGAGAAGTGGTGGATACGCGTAAACACGCTCAAAGCGGATGTTGATGAGATAGCCCAGCGCCTGCTAGAAAAAGGTGTTCTTGTCCGCCGCGACCCCGACCTAGACTACATGCTTGAAGTGGTGGACTACGAGCGCCCTCTTCACCATCTCGAAGAGATGTGGAGTGGCGAGATAGTCTTCCAGGACAAGGCATCGGCGCTCGTGGTTGAAGCCCTACAGCCTGAGCCAGGCGACACAATACTCGACATGGCGGCTGCTCCCGGCGTGAAGGACACGCTGATACAGCAGTTGACGGGAAACAAAGCTACAATATACGCCGTCGATGTATCCTGGGAGAGACTCCGGCGCACACAGAGGGTTCTCAGCCTCTACGGTGCGGACCCCTCCACTGTGACGATAGTACATGCAGACTCGACACGGCCACCCTTCCACCGCGCACCCGACAAGATAATCCTCGACGCACCCTGCACAAGCAGCGGCGCCATAGGCAAGGACCCCGCGATAAAGCTCCACCTCGAGGACCAGGAGTGGGTGCAGAGGTTCCCCAGGCTCCAGGAGGAGATGCTAGACCAAGCCCTCCACCTTGCAGGCCCAGACACGGTCATAGTCTACGCGACGTGTAGCCTGCTTCACTTCGAGGGCGAGGAGCATCTCGAGAAGCGCCTAGACAGGTTAGAGCCCGAGACCCCGCCTATACCCGGCAACAGCGGCTACCGGGTCTACCCGGGTGTAGCCGAGAAGGTGCGCCGCCTCTTTCCCCACCTTCACGGCACCCAAGGCTTCTTCATAGCCAGGCTACGTAAGGCAAGGTAACAGGAACTGGCCATAGGTGTGCGCAATGCCTAAACCGCTCCGGGGCCCCGCTTATCCAAGCAATCTATCGGGGGTCAGGGCCCCGGCGACTCCGCCGAGTTGTGTGGCGGCGGGCCTCGGGTGAGCCGGGTGACGGATTGCACGTCACCCACATCTTGTGCCCCGCATGTACCCTTGCGGCTCCATGCATTCACCGCAATAGCTCTTTGATAAGTATGCGTGAGGGGCCTTGAGCCTACACTAGGGGTCGTAGGGGGCGGTGATGTCTACGCTAGAGCCCGAAGCCCCTCTCTCTGGGCTGGGGCTGTGTGGGCAGCCCGGCGCACTGAGCCTCCGGCGCTGCGTGCCGCTTATGTAGGCGTGGTGGCCGCGTGGCTGTTGACGGGTAGGGCCGGTTCTGTAGGGCGGGTGGGTCTGCATGGCTAAGACGAGTGGTAAGAAGAAGGAGCCCGTGGGCGGCACGAAGAAGGAGCTTGTGATTGTGACTAGGCCCGTTGTGACGCCTCAGGAGATAGAGCGGGATGAGCGGAAGAAGAAGCTGCTGCTAGTGCTGAAGGCTATGGAGGACCAGGGCGGCATATATGAGCGCAGCCTCATAAACCTGATATACTGGCTTAAGACAGAGAAGGATATGGACCTGGGCTACAACTTCTTCTTAGTAGGCGACGTGCCGACCTCGAAAGACCTGCACGAGGACATAATGGCCCTCCTCTACGTCGGCTATATAGAGACCGACCCTAAGACCAAGAAGCTGAGGCTAACCAACGATGGCAAAGAGTTCCTCGAGAAGAAGTGGTTCGACAAGGAGCTCTACGAGAAGATAAAAACTGCCGTGGATGAACTCAAGCCCAAGATAGCGGCGCTTGATGCTCAGATAGAGTTGACCACGCTACTCTCCAGGCCAAGGGCGCCCCGCAGAAGAGCATTCTAGCAAGCCTATGGGGCGGTGGCCTCAGCCTGTCCCCTACATTTCACCTTACATTTTATACATTTTATGAGACCTGTCCTACGTGGCTCTTTCAGAGAGAACGTCATCTACCCGTAGGAAGAGCGGCACAGACATAGCCTCTCTGGCGTGCTTCTGGCGGCGCCGGTATAGGTGGGGCGTCTGCGCTGGATTGGCTCTCTTCTCGGGTGCGTCCTTGGCGCCGGGACGCCGAGAGTGTAAACCTAGGATTTACGTTGATGTACGGGAACGGGGCAGCGGCGTCCCTGAAGCTTTGACGAGGCTCGGCGCCGCGGTCATCTATGAACAGCTTGGTGTTGGTGACTATATCGTTTCGGACCGCGTAGTGGTGGAGCGGAAGACTGTCGCTGACCTAGCTGAGAGCGTCTTTGATGGTAGGCTCTTCGACCAAGCTAGGAGGATGGCAGAGTACTACGAGAGGCCTGTGCTGATAGTAGAGGGTGACATAGCCGGCCTGGAGAGGGTGACGGGCCGCGTCACCCAGGTTCTTCAGGCGTTGGCGGCTGTCAGCCTAGACCATGGCATCCTCGTGCTCTGGAGCCGGGGTCCGGGAGACACGGCGGCGCTGCTCCTCACCCTCTCCTGCCGTGAGCGCGAAGCCGGCCGTCCGGTGGTTGTCAACCGGAAGCCTAGGCTCGACAAGCTCTGGATGCAGCAGCTCTACCTGGTCCAGAGCCTCCCTGGCGTCGGCCCTAGGCTCGCGGAGAGGCTGCTCTCAAGGTTCGGTAGTGTGGCGGCGATATGTCGTGCCTCGGTGGTGGAGCTGGCCCGCGTGGTGGGTGAGGAGCGGGCCCGCAGGATATACCGTGTCATCCACGCGCCTTTTGCGCCGCCCGGGGCGTAGCGCGGGGCACCGCCTTGGCCCCCAGTGCTTATAACTGGGGGTTTGTTCACGCCCCAGCCCCAGGGGTAGAGCAGGGATGCGCGTAAAGCATGTCAATGAAATACTGAAGATAATGAGGAACCCCGAGCAGATAAGGAACATCGGTATCGTGGCGCACGTGGACCACGGTAAGACCACTACGAGTGACTCTCTGCTCGCTGCGGCCGGTATAATCTCGCAGCGTATTGCTGGCGAGGCACTAGCCCTCGACTACCTCAAGGTCGAGCAGCAGCGAGGCATTACAGTCAAGGCGGCGAACATCAGCCTCTACCACGAGTACCAGGGCCGCCCCTACGTCATCAACCTGGTAGACACGCCTGGTCACGTCGACTTCTCCGGCCACGTGACAAGGAGCCTGCGAATGATGGACGGCTCCATAGTGGTTGTCGATGCTGTCGAGGGTGTAATGCCCCAGACGGAGACCGTGCTGAGGCAGAGCCTCGAGGAGCGCGTAAGACCCATACTCTTCATAAACAAGGTCGACAGGCTCATAAAGGAGCTAAAGTATACGCCGCAGCAGATACAGCAGCGCTTCGTCGAGATAATCAAAGAGGTAAACCACCTCATAAGCCTCTACGCCGACCCCGAGTTCAAGAAGAAGTGGCAGCTTGACCCCATGAAGGGCATGGTGATATTCGGTAGCGCGAGGGACAAGTGGGGCATATCTATACCGATGGCGCAGAAGAAGGGCATAAAGTTCAGCGACATAATCGAGGTCTACAATAAGGGCAAGGAGGCAGTCGAGGAGTTTGCCGCCAAGGTCGCGCCCCTTCACGAGGTCCTCCTAGACGCGGTCGTCAAGTTCATACCGAACCCGCGCGAGGCCCAGAGGTACCGTATACCCAAGATATGGAAGGGCGACCTCAACAGCGAAGTAGGCAAGGCAATGCTCGAGGCCGACCCCAACGGGCCCCTTGTCTACGCAATCAGCTTCATGAGAGTTGACCCGAAGATAAGGAGGCTCGTCGCCACCGGCCGTATCTTCAGCGGCACGCTGCGCCAGGGCGAGGAGGTCTGGCTCATCAACGCCCGGAAGACCGCCAAGGTGCTACAGGTAAGCATCTACATGGGCCCCGACCGCGAGGTCGTCGACGAGATCCCCGCAGGCAACATAGGCGCGGCCCTCGGCCTCGAGGACGCCCGCGCCGGCGAGACCGCCGTGGCGGTAGAGCTCAAGGACAAGGTGCCGCCCTTCGAGCGTCTACACTACGTCTCCGAGCCCGTTGTCACCGTGGCTATAGAGCCCAAGAATCCCAAGGACCTGCCCAAGCTGATAGACGCCCTCTACAAGCTGAGCATTGAGGACCCGACGATACAGGTGAAGATAAACCAGGAGACAGGCGAGTACCTCCTCAGCGGTATGGGCCCGCTCCACATAGAGATAGCAATATGGTGGCTCAAGGAGACCTTCGGCCTGGAGGTCAAGACCAGCCCGCCGATAGTAGTCTACCGTGAGACCGTCCGCCAGAAGAGCCAGGTCTTCGAGGGCAAGAGCCCCAACAAGCACAACAAGTTCTACATAAGCGTAGAGCCCCTCGACGAGACAACGATAAAGCTGATACAGAGCGGCGAGATAACCGAGGACCAGGACGCCTACGAGCGCGCTAAGATACTCAAGGAGAAGGCCGGCTGGGACTACGACGAGGCCAAGAGAATATGGGCAATAGACGAGAACATAAACGTATTCATAGACAAAACCACCGGCGTGCAGCACCTCCGCGAAGTCAAGGACACGATAATCCAGGCATTCCGCCTAGCAATGAAGGAAGGTCCACTGGCCAAGGAGCCGGTCCGTGGCCTCAAGGTAGTACTCCACGACGCCGTTGTACACGAGGACCCCGCCCACCGCGGCCCAGCCCAGATCTACCCCGCAGTAAGGAACGCCATCTACGCCGCAATGCTGACCAGCAAGCCCACCCTCCTAGAGCCCATACAGAAGCTGGACATCCGCGTACCCCAGGAGTACGTCAGCAACGTCATAGCCGTCATCTCCAGGAAGCGCGGCAAGATACTCGACATGCAGGAGTACGGCGTCATGATGAGGATAGTTGCGGAGATACCAGTAGCCGAGAGCTTCGACCTGGCCGCAGAGCTACGCAGCGCCACCCAGGGCAGAGCCTTCTGGGGCACCGAGTTCAGCCGCTGGGCCCCAGTACCGGACAACATGCTCTGGGACCTAGTGAGGAAGATAAGGGAGAGGAAGGGCCTACCGCCAGAGCCGCCCAAGCCTGAAGACTTTATCAGCCCATTCTAGGCAGTTTTACTACAACAGCATGTTTTTGCGCTACACCACGAATGTCTCAAACTATTTTGCCCTAAAACACTCACTGTAGTGTTTTCACATAAATTTGGAAGATTTTCGTCTTTATAGAAAGGGGGAGAAGCTATCCCCTAGTGTTGGGGCTTGCGCGGTTGTCATATTTACCTAGCAGTGTGACGTCGATTGTAGATACATAGAACCTATATGTCGTATCCTTAACGGCCTCTAGGCCCGGTACAACTAGGCCGCTGGCAGGATCAATGATAGATGCTTTAGCGACGTCGCGGAACCTCACACCTACGAAGAGGCCTGGCGGTGCTAATGGCCATCTCGTATCCACTGCGGTGCACGGCGCCGACACGTAAGCTATTGCACCAGCGCTGCCGCTCCTAGCCTCGCTTAGGAGGGACTGGAAGCCCCAGAGCCAGTAATCTGCCGTATCCCTTACTCTACCGAAGTAATTTGAATAGGCGCTGTCTATACCTATCTTGGTGACGATATCGTTGGGTATCGATACTGTGTAGGATGCTGAGCCTCCCTTGTAGGCGATGACGCCGCTGACAGTTTCGCTAGCAGGCCCCACGAGGCTCATGTCAGGCCATGCATAGACAATGTCTTGGTCTATGTAGTAGCTATCGTTCACAGCTATTAAGTTTGGGGTCATCGTCCATCCTAGGAGCGATCTATAGCGTGGTATCACCGAGTCTAGCACATAGGGTCGGCTTGAGAAGGGGATGCAGCTAAGGTCTGTACATTCCTTATCTTGTGCTATCACGCGCCATAAGCAGTTGGCCGGAACTTGTACGTCGTTATAGTCCGGCGTCCAATGGAATACCATGTATCTTTCCGTGACCCCGACGACGATGTTCCCGGCTTCAAGATACGTATCTTCCGCCAATTCGCCCACATAGTACCACCTTCTATCAAGGTCATAGAGTATTGTTGTCGCTGACTTCTCGCCTATCCTTGATGTAGATGTTAGGCTTGGTTTCAGTAGTAGCTGCTGTAGGGCGTCCCGGAATGCTGTTTTGTGAAAGACGGTGTAGCGTGGTGCTATCTTGCCGTTGGGGTAGACTGTGCCTGCAGCTATGGCTGCTGCTGTGGCCTCCTCTGGTAGTCCTGGCTTATTGTCACTGGCTAGCGGTATTAGGAGGAGTGGCGTGTTGGGGCCTGGCTTTATGTTTGCGAGGAGTGTTGCTATGGGCCGTGGGCCTTGGACGAGTATTGATGCTCCGCTGCGCAGTAGGGCCGTTACCAGGTGGGGGTGCTGGGCTAGCTTCTGGGCGGCCTTGTTCGTGACGGCTACTATGTTGTAGCCGTGGAGTAGGGTTGGGGAGAGAAGGGCCTTAGTGACGGGTATATTCTCAGCGTCAGGTAGCTGGGCTTGGCGTAGGTCTTGTTGGTCCAGGTAGATGAGCGCGACTCTGGCTCCTGGTGTCGCTGGTTGTGGTATCGGGGTGGCTGGTGGGGCTTGCTGGCTTGCCTTGTCAGCTGTGTGGAGGGCGAATGCGGTTAGTGCGAGCACTGCTAAGGCCAGGAAAAAGAGCGTTGAGCCTATTACGGGTAGCCGCCTCGGCCATGACGCCTCAGCCATGAAGCGAGTGTCGGTCTTAACATATAGGTGGTCTTGATCTAATAACGACTAGTACACATAACGGGTTCTAGGCGTAGCCTGAGCAG
>JAMOSW010000128.1 GCA_027062725.1 Pyrodictiaceae archaeon
TAGAGGCATAGTCAGCAACTATGAGGGTCTTGCCGTATCTGCTGGCCAGCCTGACCCCAAAGGCCTCTCCGCGGCCACCACCGGGAAAGAACCCGAAAACGAGGTGCCCAGGGTGCAGGCCAAGGGCCTCTTCAAGCAGTCTCCGCTCATCCGCGTCTTCCGGTAAAGGACTCAGCGAGAAGATAGCCATACGGTGTTTAACCACGTAATCGCCGATGGTGACAGCTCCCGGCGGAACAACAGCCATAGCGCTCTGGTTAGTCTTGCTCAACAAGCGGAGGACAGCCTCATTCGCCTCAATGTTGCTCTTGAAACGTCCTCTTAGGTCCTCGACCACAGAGAGCCCAAGCCTCTTAGCGGCTGGAAGCAGGTCCGGATGTATGACGGCGGCCCCGCGGAGCCCCGCGATAGTCAATGCGAGGTACATCGTTGAGGGCATGCTGGGGTCGTAGACGACTACACCACGGAGAAGCCCCCGGTATCTCTCAAGCAGCTCTCCTGGCTCCAACCGAGCAAGCCGGAACTCGCAGCCCAGCATCGAGAATGCCCACTTAGCTGCAACAAGGTCACCACTACTCTTCACCAGGTAGAGTCTCGGCCCAACTCGGTTAACGATACCCTGCACGCTAACAGCGGTGACAAGCCTGGCGCTATCCCAGCCCTGGACGTCAACCGCGAGAAGGCTGTTGCAGCCCACGACAGACTGTTTAGACAGTGCTGAGGCAGATACGGCGAAGGAAGCGGCCAGCAAAGCAAAGAGAAGGGGAATAGCGGGCAAACGCCCCGTCACACACCATGCACCACGAACAGCCTGACGGCGACGATACGCCGCCCCCCTTTAGGGATTCCCTCTTCCTCCTAGGGTTGGGCCTCTATCCTCTAGCAGCGCCTCTTATCGCGGCCTCTATCTCCTCGGGGAGGGGCTCGATGAGGCCGGCCTGGTAGAGGGTCTTCAGCTTCTCCAGCGTGGCCCGTATGATCTTCCTGGCGCGCTCGAGCTCCTCCTCGTAGCTGAGCGGGTAGCGGGCGAGGCCCTGCTCCACAGCCTTCGCGGCAGCCGCGGCGGCGACCCTGGGGAACACCTCCCACTCCTCCATCGAGGGTATGATGTAGTCCTCCCGGAGGCCCCGCTCCTCGGCGAACCTTGCGAGCTCCTCGGCCGCGGCTATAGCCATCTCGTCCGTTATGGTCCTAGCCCGGACGTCGAGCACGCCCCGGAATATGGAGGGGAAGGCGAGGCTGTTGTTCACCTGGTTGGGGAAGTCGCTCCTCCCGGTTGCGACCACCCGGGCGCCGGCCTCCCGGGCCTCCCAGGGCCATATCTCTGGCACGGGGTTGGCTTCGGCGAAGACGATTGCATTGCGGTTCATCCTTCGGACCCACTCCTTCTTTATGACGCCCGGCCCGGGCCGGGAGGCGGCTACCACAGCGTCAGCTCCTACCAGGGCCTCCCCTATGCCGCCGTCCTTGGGCCCATGCCAGCCCCCATCGGTCTCCACCGCTATCCTGTACTTCCATGGGTTCCTCTCCCTCAGCGCCTCCACGTCCCCCCGGCGGCTATGCAGAATCCCCCGGGAGTCGACTGCCACAATGTTCTCCGGCGGCACCCCATAGGCCCGGAGGAGGCGGTAGAGCGCCACGTTAGCGGCCCCCACGCCGACAAGCACGATCCTCATCTCCCTGAGGTCCCGGCCCGTCAGCTTCGCCGCGTTAATCAGCCCCGCCAGGGTGACTGTGGCGGTCCCCTGCTGGTCGTCGTGCCACACCGGTATGTCGAGCCTCTCCCGGGCCTCGTCGAGGAGGCGGAAACACTTGGGGCTCTCAATATCCTCCAGGTTGATGCCGCCGAAGCTCGGCTCGAGGAGCTCAAGGAGCTCCAGCCACTTCCCCACGCTACGGGCCCGGTGCACAAGGGGCACCGCGTCGACCCCGCCAAGCGCCTTGAAGAGAAGCGCCTTCCCCTCCATCACCGGCAGGGCGCCCTCGGGGCCGATGCTCCCAAGCCCCAGCACCCGTGTCCCATCGCTCACAACCGCGACCGTGTTCCACCGCCACGTGTTGTGGAAGCTCGCCTCCGGGTCAGCAGCGTTCTCCTCCGCGGGGCCCGCGACCCCGGGCGTGTACCAAACCGCGTAGTGGCCACGGTGAAACGCCGGAACCTTAGGCAACACCTCTATCTTGCCCTCATAGCGGCGGTGCAGCCGCCGCGAAACCTCGAACCAGTCCACGCCACCCGACACAACCCGGCACGCTCCCACACAAAGCCCACATGAGCCACGTCCTCTGCTCAGCATAAAAACACCGGCCAGCAAGTGGGAGGGGGCTCAGGGCTCGGCTGGAGTCATCACAAACACCTCTCAGCATAATCCCTGGCACATCACAGCCCCAAGAAATCGCGACATGCATGCATCGCCCCATCTTATAGGGGTGGGGCTTTGCGGCGGGACGCGGAAAGACATAGACGCCGCCCCCTTCAAACCAACAAGGCGGCACGGTAGGTGGCTAGACGTTGTCCGGCTTAGCTGAGAAGCGTGGAAGCCCTGAAGGGTTCCTTGGGGAGGCCTACCGGTGGGCGCGGTTCCGCGAAGAAGCGGTCTCGGCTGGCGGCGTGGGCTCGGCGGGCAGCCTCCGCGGGGCTATCCTGGCGGCGTTGGAGCAGGAGGCCCGGCCCGGGCTAATCCTTGAGTTCAAGCGGTGCCGTCCTGGGAGGTTCGTCGCGTACCATACACCTTGGGGCTTTGTTGAGGCGCTTGGGGGCGTGGGGGACGCCTGGTCGGTGCTGGTGGAGCCTTTCTGGTTCTGTGGCAGCCTGGAGCTCCTCCCGTGGTTCGCCTCCACGGGCAAGCCTGTGCTGGCGAAGGACTTCGTCGCTGGGCCTGGGATGCTGCGTGCCTACCGCTCCCTCGGGGCCTCCGCGGTGCTGCTTATTCTCGACATGCTGGGGTGGAGGAGGCTTGGGGAGCTCTACGAGGAGGCCCGGGGGCTCGGCCTCGAGGTGTTGATAGAGACCTCCTCGGCGGGAGACGCTGTGGATGCTATGGCTAGCTTCCCTGAGGCCCTGGTGGGGATAAATGCGAGGAACCTGCGGAGCCTCGAGCTAAGCTTCGAGAGGCTCCTGGGGGAGATAGAGAAGGCTGTGACCAGTAAGCCCTCGGGTGCTTTGCTCGTCGCGGAGAGCGGGATAGACAGTGTCGAGAAGGCTGTGGCCGCGGCCAGGGCGGGGGCGGACGCGTTGCTGATAGGGACGTGGGCCTCCACGAGGCCCCGAGAAGTGGCGGCGCTGCCGGAGAGGCTCCGCGGCGTAAAGGGGGGAGAGGGCTAGGCTAGCCTGAGCACCGGCGCCTCCCCGAACCGTGGGAGCTTGACGGTCTCGCCGGGCGCGGCGTCCACGGCTATTATCCTGGCTGCGAGGGGCTTCTCCTTCAGCCTCGCCGCTACGGCGAGGTCGGCTATGAGCCTCTTGGCTTCCTCGCTGTTCCACTCAGATAGGCTGACGGGGGCCATGTCTACGCCTGCGACGCAGGCGGTGGAGAGGTGGAGGAGCCTCTGGACGGTGAGGCAGCCCTCCCGGCCACGCTCCTTGAGCACGTTGTCCTCCGCGACGGCCAGCATGATCTGGTTGTAGCCGGTGCACTCTACGTCGAGGCATGTGTCGCCTATCAGCTCCTCTATTTCGGCTACGGCAGCGGCAGCTCCCAGGCCGCATATAGATGAGCCGGACACCTCCTCTACTATCCTGGCCACGCTATCGTCCATCCAGGGTGAGAGCGAGAGATCCAGGCCCCGGTACTCAAGGCCGAGCTCCTCCGCGATACCGGTAAGCGCCTCCTCCAGCTCTGCGGCGACGTCGGAGAGGTCATCGAAGGCGGCGTAGAGGTTGCGGCCCTCCAGCAGCCTGGGGTAGAGGAGGGCCGCGGTGAGCCCCGTCGTGGCGCCACGGCTGCTCCCCGCCGGCAGGTAGGGCGTCTCCAGAGGCCCCGGCACGGTGAGCGCGAACCGGGTGGCGATACCCGGCCCCGCCCTGGAGACTGTGTAGAGCAGCTCCGCGGCGGCGTCGGTGGCGACGGGGGTGTAGGCGCTCGCATACACGTTGTCCCCCAGCCCGAGCACCGAGACCACGTCCCCGGCCTCAACCGCCCCGGCGTCCACGTGGAGCAGCGAGTAGAGCACGCCTCTCTCGAGCCCGCCAAGCGCCTCAACCGCCTCCCGGATGATCCTCGAGGCTTGCCTCCCGTCCAGAGGCGCCGGCGGCAGAGTCACACGCAGAGTCCAAGGCTTCACGTCGAGCCTCTCCTCAAGCAGCCTCGCCGCAGTCCGGACTTTCGTTGCCGCGGTCCGCAGGGTCTCAGCCACCGAGCCCGGGCTTCCCCAGTCCTCCACGACGGCGTGGACGGTCAACGCCCTCACGGTGACTAGGTCGAGCCTTGTAGCCACAGCTACCAGCCCGGAGGGGGCTAAGCCGTGGACCCAGCTATATCATCCCCTCCACGCAGCAGCGTAGACCCTGGTGGGATGGTCTGCCCACGGCGCCGGGCCCCGGCGGGGGCTGTGAGTTTGAGACGCTGCTGCTAGCCAACGAGGCGAAGCTCTGCTTCGTCGGCCGTAGGGCGGAGAGGCAGAACCTGGAGAGATTCATAACACGAGAGGCCCAGCTACCCACAGTCATCTACGGACCTCAGGGGGTCGAGTAAGACAACGCTCCTCTAGTACATGGTCAAGAAGATCGCTGGCTACAGCGGCTGGGTCTCGGTCTTCGTTGACGCGGTCCGCGACACGGCACCCAACAGTCTAGGCAGCATACTGCTCGCGGGCAAGAATCGCTACGCGTCCGTCCTGGCCGAGGTGGCGCGTGAGGTGCTGCAGGGATACCTGGGCAGCTTCAACCCGATAACAGGTAGCCTGGGCACACTAGTAGCCAAGCTCATAGGCGACATAGCATCAGCGCTCATAAAGAAGATAGGCCTTTGGAACGTCTTCATAGCAGTGGACGACGTCAAGATATTCCACGAGAAGGCGGTAGGTGATGCGTACCTAGCCAGCCTCTACCGGACAATGCGCGTGCTACGTGACGAGGGCGCAGAGAGGGTAGTAATCCTTATCGCTACATCTGATGGGGAGTCGAGGAAAGTGCTCGGTAGGGCATCGGTCTCGGCGCAGAGGCTCCTCTGGAACATGGACCAGGATAGCTTCCAGGAACTCGTCAACGAGCTAGGCAGGCTCAACAAGTTCCAGAACTGGAAGAGGAGTATAATCAAGAGCAGCCACGAAGAGGTTAGGAGGAGGTGCGGCAACGACGTCGGCTGCATCCTCTGGAGCTACAGCGGCGGCAACCCACGCTCGCTCGAGAGCCTAGCAAACGAGAACTGGAACCCGAGGACATGGGTCAAGAGGCTCGCAGCTATGAGGATAAGGCCACTCCTCGATACGGGAATAGTGAGCCCCCGCAGCCTCATAGACGACCCCGACAGTGACGACCACCTAGCGGACATAATGACACAGCACAACCTCATGTCCCCAGTAACCAGGGATAACGCACTCGGCATCCCACCAATGAAGGACTACGAACTGGGGATAGGAGAGCGCTGGGCATGGCAGTACCCGGCGTTACGGCTAGCAGCCATGGAGGCACTCGGGGACAGAAGGCAGGGCGGCCCACGGCTAGGCAGCTGAGGAGTAGGAGAAAAAGGCGCGACGACAAGCTGTGCCTGCATGCTGTGGCGTTAACGTGCTGCGTGGTTACCGTGTGCCCCGCCGTGGTGGACTGGCTGTGGTATGAACTCGACGCCCGGCCTGTTCCCAGGCGCCTGCGGGTAGAGCTCCATAAGCTCGTAGACCTCCTGGGGGACCTCTGTTGTGACAGGTAGGCCTAGCTTCTTCGCCTTCTCGACCGTTATGGGGTAGTCGTGTGTCCAGCGGCCCTCGGTGAGTATCCTCGCTAGCTCTTCCGCCTTCTGGCGCCCCATCTTGTCTTCAAGCAGTTCGACTATGGTCTCCTGCATCTCCTTTATCGCTTTCTCGGCGACGTCGGCAACTATCAGCGTCGTGTCTGACGCCTTATCGCCCTTCATCTTGGCGACCTTGACTATGCTGGGGGCTGGCAGCACAGGCCCCTGCGGCCCTATAGAGAGCTGGGGATCCAGGGGGCCTAGCACGGCGTTCGGGTCCATCCTTATCTCGTCGGCGGCCAGCGCTATCAGCGTGCCGCCACTCATAGCGTAGTGTGGCACTATGACTACCTTCTTTGCTGGGTGCCTCTTCAGCGCTCTAGCTATCTGGCTAGCCGCGAGCACGAGGCCGCCGGGCGTGTGGAGGATGAGCGCTATCGGCTTATCTCTGGGAGTGGTCCTTATCGCTCGGAGGACAGCCTCGGAGTCATCAATAGTTATGAATCTCTGTATCGGTATGCCGAAGAAGCTTATCCTCTCCTCGCGGTGAATCATCGTTATGACTCGCCAGCCATACTTCCTCTCCATCTCTCGTATTAGTGCGAGCCTCGCAGCCTGCAGCCTGCGCATGCTAAGCACGGGCTCCAGCATCGCCGCCAGGAAGAGGAACCAGAACAGCAGCCACACTATGTCGGCGAAGCTCGGGTAGTAGGCGGGCACGCCACCCGTATCCGTCAAGGCTCTCACTGTGTAGGATAGGGGCTACAAGTGCTGCAATAGTAAAAATAGGTATGGTCCATTAGGCATTATCGTGTAGAAGAGTCTGGGGCCCTAGCCAAGGGTCTCTATCTTCTCGTAGAACCACGCCATTGTGCTGCACTGTTTCGGCTCCTGGCCGGTGAAGCAGTTGGGTTCGCAGCTCGTGCGGCAGCCCCATAGCTCGTTCCTGCCCCACCTCGTGCCCTCGGGCACTATTACCTCGACGTCGCCGGCCTTCTTCCCAGTCGCTGGGTCTATCGGGTAGCCGCGTATTGGGCCAGTGTAGGGCTCGAATATGAGCTCCTTCATGTCCTCGTAGAGCCTCTTTATCTCTTCGAGCGCCTTGGCGGGTATCTTCTTGGTGTTCAGCGGTGCCAGATATGCGGCGCCCTCCGGCTTGCCGGCGGTGCTGAGCTCGACGGGCCTCCTCCATCTTATCGGTGTGAAGTCGCCTATCCTGGCCCATATGTCCTCCTTGCCCGCCTGGCCGGTCGCGAGCTTCTCGAGGAGGTAGACGTATATCGGGCCCCAGTCGGCGACCTGGCCTGTGAGGTGGTACTCTGCTATCTTCTTCGCTATCGGGCTGTTGGCGCCCTTGCCGTGGAGGAAGTATTCGAGCATGTTGCTGTAGTGGCTGAAGCTGTAGACGCCGTGGGCGGCGGCTGTCTCCAGGATAGCGGTGCTGTCCTCTGTGTAGGCTATCGCGTCAACCTTGTACTGGTTGATGAGTGTCTCCGCGTACTGGCGTGCCTTGTCGGGGGCGTACCAGGCGTGGAGGGGCGGGGAGACGTAGACGGTGAGCTTCTCGCCGCCGCCACACTTGCCCATCAGCTTGGCGCCGTGTACAGCGCCCAGCGCGAAGGCGTTTATGTGGCGGACGACCTCGGGTATGAGGAAGGCAGGCACGTAGCCCACGTTGCAGGTCTCTGTGACCGCGCCGGCCGCGATTCCGTTGAGGTAGTAGAGCTGGTAGAACTCGGTGAAGTAGGTCGCCACGTTGGGTAGGTCGCGGAAGGCTTCCCAGGGGCCGCTGCAGTGGTAGAACATTACGTCCGGGTACTCCTGGGCGAGCCGCTTAACCGCATCCATGAAGCCATAGCTGGTCGCGAACACGGCGTCATACTTCTTCGACTCCAGGGCCTGCTTTATCGCCTGGTATGCCCGGTCCTCCGGCACGCTCTCAAGGTAGTCGGTCTCCAGGATGCCCCTCAGCTTCTCTTCTGCAAACCGCCTACCTGCGTCGTGTGCGTGGGTCCAGCCGTAGTCTCCGATAGGGCCGATGTAGACCCAAAGCGCGCGCACCCTCTTGACGCCGCCTCCGGCGGCCGCCCCACCCTGCTGCATAGTCTTAGTGGCTGTGGTGCCACCCGCTGTCTCCGTAGCTGTTGGGGAGGCGGCGGGGGTGGGGGAGGCCCCTGGACCCCGGGTGGCGACATAGCCTAGGCCGAGGGCGGCTGCGGCTGCAGCCCCTACGCCGAGGAGGCGGAGGAAGTCCCTCCTGCTGACCATGGCTCCTTCTCCATGTCCCGGCGGGGCCGGGGCGGCGGCGAGGTTATAACCGGGGTCTTCAACGCCCGGTTTCAGTGTTGTTAACGTGCTTGTTTAAACGTGGACGCCCTTGTGGCGAGTTAATGGACCCGTGTAGACCACGGGTGTCCCACTGCGGGGGAGATGCCGCGGCCTTGGAGCATGGAAGGAGGCTGGCTGAGGCCAGGCTCGCGCTCTCGACAGTGAAGGCACTCAGGCTAGCGAAGAGGCTCTATAGCTACCGGGAGCTGAGCCGCGCAACCGGCGTACCGGCGCCAATGCTGAGCCGGTACGTGACCGGGAGGAGCCTGCCCAGCCCCGAGACGGCCGCAAGGATACTCGAGGCCCTTGAGAGGCTCGCCGACCCCCGCCGCGCCCTCGCCGAGAGGATGGCTGAGACAGGCGGGGTCATCGACACGAGCGTTGTCCTAACCGAGCCCCTCTACCTGCTCCTCGCCACACTGGTCTTCGTCAAGCGGTTCCAGGGGCTAGGCGCGACCAGGATACTCGTCCCGGAGGCAAGCGGTATCCCGCTCGCCGCGAGCCTCTCGCTGGAGCTAGAGCTCCCCTTCACTGTGGCCAGGCGTGCCCAGCCCGGGCTACAGGGCTGGCTATGCTCCCACGAGGCGCCAATCTTCTGTGTCCCGCGGGGCGTACTGGGGCGCAGCGACCGCATCATAATAGTGGACGATATAGTCGAGACGGGGCGTACCCTCCGAGCGCTGAGGAGGCTCGCCGAGGGGGCAGGGGCCAGAATAGTCGCGGTAGCCGCTCTCGTGGTTGTCGGCGAGGAGTGGGCTACTGTGAGCGGCATCCCGCACGTGGACGCATTGATAAGCCTCACGAAGCCTGCATCAAGGGTCCCAGGCTTCTAGCTCGGCGTCGCTACAGCCCAGTACCCGGGCGCCTCTCCGGACCGCCTCCCTTAGGCTCCTTGGGAGCCTCGCACCAACTACGGCCGCAACCGGCTTTCCGTCCTTAACGATGCGTAGCTCGACGCCAGGCTCGGGCACCACGATTATCATGCGGCGTGGGGCTTCAGGAGAAAGGAGCGCCCCGAGACCGAGGCCGGCCAGGACAGCCGTCCCCGGCCGCTCCACGATAACCACGTTGACCTCCTCGTCTCCGCAGCGCAGCCGGGCCCGGACAAAGCCCGGCCCCTCCTCCTCGACCAGGCCAGGCAGAGAGGCTGCGCCATCCTGCCTGGCGGCCCTCAGCGCCTCGCCAATGAGGCCGGCCTCGTGGAGTATGCTGAGAACCCGGTAGAGGAAGACACCCCGCGGCGTAAGCCGGTATATCGTGTAGTTGCCGCTCCTCTCGACCTCCACGGCGCCTATGCGCACAAGATAGTCGTCCACGTAGGAGGCGAACGACCTCGTGTTGAGGTTAACGAGCTGCATCAGCCGCGTCTTCTTCAACGGCCCCATCCGGTGGAGGGTTGAGAGGATACTATAGACGACCTCGAGCCTCGACCGTCGCTGCGGGCTCATAGCGCCCTCGCGGCTCACGGCTACGCCGAACCCCGGCGCCTGAGTAAGTAGCGACACAGGAACCCACCCCGAGGCCCCTCTCCGCCTACTATCCCGGCGCAAGCACGCCAGGACGGGAACCCGATGCATCAAGAACATGGCCGACGCTATATAGCGGCTTAGCGCCATAGTGAGAGACGCCTACCGCTCATAAGAGTCCAGCCCAAGGTTACGTACTAGAACTACAGACCAGTGCTCCGGAGAGGCTGTTCCCCGAGAGGAGAACACAAGCAGCATCGAATAGTGAAGCTATGCTGGCGCCATCACCGTGGGGCTCCCATGCGGCTAGGCCCCAGCCGCCTCCAGGCATACAAGCTACGCCCCCAGACGTGTCTTATAAGGAGGGCTCTTCTTCGCTCCATGGCTAGGGCGGCGGGGGCGAAAGGGTTTAGCATGGCGCCGAGGGGTACTATCCCTCCTTCACGCGCTGGGGCTGCCCGGGTTTGCTGCTTGAACGTGCCCTCCAGCTCCTCGAGGAGCTCCCATGCATAGGGGACGCGCACGTCCACCTAGTTGAGGGGCAGAGCCTGCAGGGGCTAGCCTACGAGCTCGCCGAGTACCGCGTCGGCCTAGCCCAGGTCATGGAGATACGGGCTCCGGTCCGGCGCGTGGCCAGCCTGCCGCGCGGCCTCCTTGAGAGGGCCTGGGAGGCATCAAAGTCTATCCTCGAGAAGCTAGCCCCCTGGCTCCTCGAGCACTATGGCGACCCCGGCAGGCTCCATGCGGAGACAATAATCTTCCTGTCGAGGTTCAGCGGGACCCCACGCCGGGGACACCGCGGTCCAGGCGCACGGCTCCTCGTCTACGCTGATCCCGTCCCCTCAGCCGGGCCCGAGAGGGTCCCGGAGGAGGCCGAGGCGGCGCGCGGCGAGGGCGCGGCCGGCTTCAAGCTGATAACGACGCTCCACATGGTCTGGCCTGACTCGGATAGTGTCGGCGCCGTGTTCGAGGCGGCCTCGTCGCTGGGGCTGCCAGTGCTGGCCCACGCTGGCTGCGACCCAGGGATATGGGAGCTGCCAGCCTTCTGCGCCTATGGCAACCCGGCGAGGCTCGAGCGGTGGATAAGGGAGAACCGCGACACGCCCATCATAATCGCTCATCTCGGCGGCTACAGCGCGGCGGCGCCCGGCGTCTTTACCGAGGAAGCCATAGGCCTCGCCAGGAGGTACCCGAATGTCTACCTTGACACCAGCGCTGTACCCCTAGAAGTCCTCGAGGTGGCGGTGAAGGATGTGCCGGTTGAGAAGCTCCTCCACGGCAGCGACTACCCCGTTGTGGAGGGCGACGACCCTGGCCGGAGCGCGGCAAGGCTGGCAGCGGCACTCCTCGCCGCGGGGAGGAGCTCCCGCGGCGTCCTGGAGAGGGTCTTTTACCTAAACCTCGAGGAGATCGCGGGCGAGGAGTGTCGCCCAGTCTCCCCCATGTAGTCTTCCCGGATAGTGGGTGGCCGGTGTCTTGCATAGCGGCGGCTATGAGGCGCTGGTGGGTTTCCTCGAGGAGCTGGTCCGCGTCGCCACCACGAGGCTCCCGCTCGACGTGTACCGTGGCCTCGAGGCCGCGCTGGAGGCCGAGACGGAGCCTCTGGCGAGGGCGCAGCTGGAGGCCATGCTCCGGAATGCGAGGCTCGCTGCGGAGCGCGGCGCCCCGATATGCCAGGACACGGGGACACCATTCTTCTACATGAGGGTTGGCGCTGATTATCCTCTCCGGGACAGGCTGCGGGAGGCGGCGCGGGAGGCGGTCAGGAGGGCTACGGCTAGTGTCCCCCTAAGGCCCAACGCTGTTGACCCCCTAGGTGGGGGCAACACGGGGGACAATACGGGCCGTCACATACCCTGGCTGGAGGTAGAGGTAGTCGAGGGCGACGCCCTCGAGGCGACATATGTGCCGAAGGGTGGCGGCAGCGAGGCCCCCACGAGGCTAGTCATGGCTCTACCTCTGGAGGCCGAGAAGAGACTGTATGAGGCCGTGATAAACGCCGTGGCAGAGGCCGGGCCAAAGCCGTGCCCGCCCTTCGTCGTCGGCGTGGGGATAGGCCCCACCGGCGACGTGGCGCTCAACCTGGCGAAGAAGGCCGCCCTGCTCCGCCCCATCGGCCAGCGCCACTCGGACCCCCGTGTTGCGGAGCTGGAGGAGAAGCTTCTTCAGGCTGTGAACGAGCTGGGCCTGGGCCCCCAGGGCTTCGGGGGCCGCACCACGGCGCTGGACGTCCACGTGGACTACGCCCACCGCCACCCGGCGACCTACGCGGTGGGCGTGGTGTTCTCCTGCTGGGCTCTCCGCCGTGCAACGGGCGTCATAGGCCCTGACGGGTCCTGGAGGCTGACCAGTAGACACATCTAGGCCTCCGCGGCCAGCTTCTTCAGCGCCTCCCTAGCCTCGGCGAGCAGCTGGTCCAGGGGCTTTAGCCTGGGCGGCCATTCGCCATACTTCTCCTTGATTAGGAGCGGTACAGCCTCTGGGGCTATCACGCCCCTTTCTGTGGCCAGCGCGTCTATGAGGTGGGGCGGGATGTGCTCGAACAGAGGCGCGTAGCCCCGGACGCCCTTCTCCCGCAGCTCCTCGGGCACTATCTCGTCGCCGAGTGCCGGGGTCTCTATCGTTGCGCCGTAGACTGTCTCCGGGTAGAGCTTGTAGGTGCCGGCCACGACTATGACCCTGACCCTAGCCTCGTTCGCTGCGAGGGCAACCAGGCCGGCCCCTGTCCTTGCCACAACGCTGCCGTCGGCCATCACCGCGTCGGCGCCTAGGACAACCCGGGTAGCGTCCTTCATGACGAACCTTGCTGCCGAGTCCACGATGAGGGTGACGGGTATCCCGACCTGCGCAAGCGTCTTGGCGGTCTCGAGGCCGTCCAGCAGGGGCCTCGTCTCGGCGACGATGACCTCAACCTTCTTCCCCATGGCCGCAGCTTTCTCCAGGGCGCGGACCACGCTCCTGCTGTAGCTCTGCGTGACCACGACATCTCCGTCCTCTAGGCGTCTGGCCGCTATCTCCGCGGCCTCCTCAGTCTCCTCTATGACGCGGCGCAGCACCTCCCCAACAATACCCCTAATGACGTCCTTTAGTTCCTCGAGGCTGCTGTAGCCGCCCTCAGCTATCCTCGACAGTATCTCCCTCGCAGTGTTCGCAAGAGGAGCCGAGAAGGGACGCGCCGCGACCGAAGCCGCCAGGTAGTCAACAGCCTCTAGGACCTGGATGGGCTTCTCTGCCTCTTCGACAAGCGACGCGAAGCGACGTAAAGCCTCCTCAGCGGCCTCAGTGGCGCCGACACCATAGAGGCGTTCTCTACTATCCTGCTGCACGGGGACAAGCCACCCAGGTTAGAATAATGACGGCCACAAGGGGGCGTTATAAGCCGCCGGTACATCTACGCCAAGACTCTGGGTGCTGCGCTCAATGACTGCGCCTATAGGAGTGGTGGGCTTCCTTACAGACTTCGGCAGCCGTGACCCCTATGTCGGGATAATAAGGGGGCTGGTAGAGAAGCTCACGCGGGGCAAGGTAAAACTCGTAGACATAAGCCATGATGTGGAGCCTTTCAGCGTACTAGCGGGCGCCTATGTGCTCTACACAAGCTATCGATGGTTTCCCCGCGGCACAGTCTTCCTAGTAGTCGTAGACCCCGGCGTAGGTACGGAGAGGAAACCAGTGGCTATAAAGACCAAGAACTACTACTTCGTAGGGCCCGATAATGGAGTCCTCTATCCTGCGGCCAGCGAGGACGACATAATAGATATACGCGTACTAGATAACCCTGCATTCCATGTAAAACCCGTATCAATGAGCTTCCACGGACGCGATATCTTCGCACCTGCAGCTGCACACCTAGCGCTCGGTGTACCCTTCGAGTCCCTCGGCAGCCGGTACCCCAGCGAAAAGCTGGCACGGCTCACACTACGCCAGCCATGCGGATGTGTCGAGGACGGCGTCGAAGCCCAGGTAGTCTATGTGGACCGTTTCGGCAACGTAGCTCTAGGTCTCGAAACCAGTTGCTACAAGAGCCTCTGCCGCCGTGGCGCCGTCAGAGTAGAGGCCGGAAAAAGGAAAACCATTGCACGGTGTCTGCCCGTATTCAGCCACGCTGAGCGAGGCGAACTAGTCTTCTACATAAACAGTCTCGGGTTCCCTGAGCTAGCGGTAAACCTCGGCAACGCCGCCACAGAGCTGGGCACAAACGTGGGCGACAAGATAGTGCTCAAGCCAGCGCAAGGGCGCTGACTAGGCACGCTATTCTTTCCTCTTGCCCAGCTTGAGCCACCGGTCGAGCCCGCCCTCTGTTTTCTCGGTCGCCTTCTCACCGGTCTCCCCGGAGCTACGGAACCGCTTGAGCACCCTATCCACGAAACGGTCCCTCACGGGCTCATAGACCTCCTTGTAGAACCTCCTAGGGTCGCGGAGCACGCTAGGAGGAAAACGCCGGAGATACTCGAGAGCAGCCTCCCACGCCTCCTTGAAGCTTATCCCAGCCTCCTCGAACCTCCTCGCAACATAACGATCGAAGTCCTCTGGGCGCTGCTCCACCCCGCCTATAACGAACCAGCCACGGGGCGACACCATGGCCTTCTCGCCGCCCACCTCGACCCACCTAGCCTCCTCCTCCCGCACCCTGGCCCCGCTGCTGTACCTGGCCGCCCTCCTCTCTATGGCCGCCACGGGGCGCCGCGAGGGCCCATAGTATTTGGCCCACGCGTAGAATATCGCCCTGTTGAGCCCCCAGCTCTTCGCCCTCTCCATGTCGCCCGTGAGCAGGTAGTACCTCGCGGCCTGAAGCAAAGCCATAACCTGGAAACGGCCCGGCTCCCGGGGCGTCCCCGCTGCCTGGGCCCGGCCCACGGCCCTGGCCTCGCCGGCGACGGGAAGGGCCAGCCTGGTAGCCCTGGCCTCCATCAACGCCCTCTTCTTGACGCGGCCTATCCTCTCCAGAGCCTCCCTCGCCAGCTCGTCCGCCTCGCCGCGACGGAACCTCCTCCAGGCCCCTGGGTCGTGGACCGGGTTCTCGGGGCTGCTCCAGTCCAGGCTGAACTCTCCGAGCCTCTCCGGCTTGAGCGCTACAGCCACGCGGTCGAGGCGGCGGTGTAGGCTGAGCGGTGCGGTGAAGACCCTCTTCGGCGCCACTAGGTTCTCAACCTTCACGAGGCCGCCGCAGCCCTCTATGACGCGGAGCAGCTCGGCCTCGCTCGCTTCGAGCATGTACTCTGCGACCGCGAACGCAACGTCCAGCGGATGAGCCTCTTCCAGCACCTTCTCGAAGGCCGCCTCGTGGACCCGAACGTGCATACCGGCGCCGCTCCAAAGCAGGTAGACGCTCTCCCTGACCCCCTTCCCCTCGAGCCACTCGACAAGGACACGGGCAGCCTCAACAACACAGCCCCACGCGTCCCCAAGCCGAGACTCATCCACGATATCGATGTCTACGAACACAGTGACCCTCTCAATGTTCCCCTCATAGCCCTCCTCTACGTCCCTCCTCTCCCTAAGCTTACGAAACACCTCTATGGTGCCATACCAGCTCCGGGCCCCAAAACCCCGGTACTCCCGGACAAGCTCCACCACGTCACGCCAGGAGCTCACGACCAGCGGCCGTCCATGGCGCCAACGCAGCCACCACTTCTCACGGCCCTCTAGCGCAGCCCATCGGCCACGAAGAAACTCGGCCACCTCCTCAGCCACACTTCTCCGAGAATAGTACTCCACAGGGTCAACAGCCAAACAACACCCCTCCAGATAGCAGGGCAGCGCCCCGAGGACCTACGTAAACCCGCGGAAGCCCTCCAGGGGCAACCCTCGGGAAGCACAGAATAGAACAAAAACTGTGTATGCCTAAAACTTTGCTCGAACGTGCAATACCTCAACACTCTGGTGGAGGAAAAGCTGGCCAGGCCGCAGCTCTGGAGCTGGCCCCTAGGATGGAGGAAGCCTCTACGCAGCCAGCCAGGAGGACCTCCTACACGAAGCACCGTGGAGGCAGAGAGGTGGCCGGGCCATGCCCGCCGAGACGCAGGAGGGGAAGACAGAGACACGGTCCAGGAACATCCTCGAGATAGTGGACCGGGTGCTGGCGAGGCTCGAAGAAGCAGCGGTGAGGCTCAGCAGGGAAGCCCAGGAGGCAGTAAAGGGAGAGCGGCTCGGCAGAGACGTTGCAGCCTTCTACCACAGCCTCGTCGACAGCGGAGTCCCCGAGGACCTAGCCAGGGAGCTGACCCATCTCTACCTGGAGAAGAGGCTGGAGAAGACCCCGACAGTAGCCGACGTGGCGCAGGCAGTGCTAGGCAAGAGTGGGCAGAGCATACACGTCCTCCAGCTGCCCGCCGGGAGCCTAGAGAGGCTACAGGAGGCCCTAAGCAAGGTAAGAGAGGCCACGGAGCAGGATAATGGGTAAAGTCCAGCCCACGCTCCGCATCTTTTTCCTAAGCCCGTTGCCGCCTCGCTCTCTCCTCGAGAGCTGCCCGCAGCAAGCCGCCGCCGGGAGGTCTCTCAGGGAGGGCCACGCCTTGGCCGGTAAGAGCGTCGAGGAGAGGCTCAAAGAGATAGAGGCGCTGCTCCGGGAGCTCCTAGCCAGGATAGAGCTCCTTGAGAGAATACTCGGTGTCGTCGACGAGGCCACGTTGAGGGCGGTCAGGATAGCCCTTGAGGCCGGGCTCCCCGTGTCGGAGGCTGTCGAGGCGAGCCTCCGCGTCCTCGAGGCCGCGAAGAGGCTAGGCGAGCCCCCTGACCCGATAACGCTGGCTTTACTGGAGGCTATGTCGGACTGTAGGCTCCACAGCGTCTCCGACCTAGCCAGGAGGGTGCGGAGGATCCGCGGCACCGCATCGAGAACCACGATAAGGGAGAGGCTCCGCAGGCTCCACGAGAGAGGCCTTGTTGAGAGAAAGGGGCCCGAGGCGGCTCCACGGTACAAGCTAGCCCTCTGCTAGCGTCAGCTCCTGGGAGGCTCCCCGCCTGTGGGGCAGGCTCCGCCCGGCGGGCAGGGATGCGGCGCCGCACCCGCCTTGTAGACCTCGACGTCGTACAATGTGGTGCCCAGCTCGTACCAGTGGCCGTCAAAGTAGTACTTCTGCGGATCACGCAACACGTAGATATCGTATATGGTGTCGTTCTCGCTGCTCTTCCCTGTTATGGAGACTGAGGTCAGGGAGGCGCTGCTACTGGCGTATGTGTAGCCGAGGGAGGCGCCAAGTATCGGCGTGTATATCGGTGTTGGGCCCTCGGCTGCACCCACGAGTAGGGGCACGACTGGCACAGTAACGCTCAGCACCGATGCGGTCTCGAACCTGCTGGACGTGGCAAGGTCGGTTATCCTTATGTATCCACTGGCTGTCTCCAAATGCGCTAAGGCCCATCTGGCTTTGAGAGCCCTATAGGCCCCCTCTGTGATGCCAACACCGTCGTGGGGATCATTGTCAACCTCGTACCAGTAGATAATGCGGTTCCCCGTGAGATGGGGCCGGTGGAGCGTCAAGTTAGCGTAGACGCCCTCGCTGCCCAGCGGCACGCATACCGGCACCAGCTGGCCGTTGTAGGGGTAGTCTATCGCCAGACAGTACTCCGCATATGCTACGTCGCCGACATAGCCTACGGATGCTAGCACCTCGCCGTTACGGGGCGCTAGGCCAGCCTCGACGGTTGCTGTGCTGCCCGAGACGCCTCGGCCTTCAACGAGTGGACTCCCCTGGCCAGTATAGTAGACTTCGAGCCCAAGGTTGAGATAAAGATGATCCACGTCGCTCTCGAGCTCGAAGACGGGACCGGCAACTCCAGGGGAATCGACGACTGAAACCCCGCCGACTTGCA
>JAMOSW010000129.1 GCA_027062725.1 Pyrodictiaceae archaeon
CACGAAGCTGCTAGAGATATCCCGCTACCAGGAGCAGGCAGGCGCAGACCCCAGGCCATGGGAGTCAAGGAAAACCATAGACATGGTCGCCTCGATAGCCGCCGAGACCGGGGCCCACGAGTGGGCGGCAAGGCTAGCCACAGACCCCGACGCCGCCAGGGAATGGTGGACACGTTTCCGCCGCCACGCGGAGAAGCTGCTAGCCCGCCACGCCGCCACGGGGCAACCCGTAAACCCCACAGCCACTGCCTAAAACAGGTAGAGGGAAGAGAAACCCCAGGAGGCAGCCACACCATGCCCCAGCTCCGCGCCCGCGACCTCATCCGCGACGAGCCGCCCGTCACCGCCACCCCCGACGAGACACTCCTCGACGCCGCCCGTAAGCTCGCAGAACACAACATAGGCAGCCTACCCGTAGTCGACGACCAAGGCCGCATAGTCGGCATAGTCACCGAGCGCGACATAGTCCACCAGCTCGCCGCAAGAGGCCCAGAAGCACTCAACATGAAGCTCGCAGACGTTATGACACGCGAGCTCGTAACAGCGTCACCAGACGAGCCCATCCCCCAGCTGGCCCAGAAGATGATACAACACGGCATACGCCACATACCAGTAGTCGACAACAAGAGACACGTGCTCGGAGTAGTCAGCATACGCCGCATACTCCGCCACATACTCGCCGAAAACGAGTGGCCCTAACACACGTCACGATCAAGCCACACAGCGACAAAACCAGCCCCAAACCCGCCCCTCTCCCTCTTCTTAGCCAGCCTCAGCTCCTCCACCCTACCCGGCTCGACGCCCCGCACACGAAGCCACTCATACAGAGCCTCAAGCAGATCCGCAGCCTCCTCCAAATCCCCACCCTCAGCCAGCTCCATAGCCTCCTCCACTATCTTAGCCCGCAACAGCCTCTCCAAATCCTCGCCGCCCACACGGAAGACACGGACATTGCCACCCTCTCGGAGAAGCTCCTCCCCAACCCGGTCCCTCACAAGCTTCCAGCAAACCACCCCAGCCACCCCCAGGAGAAAGCCAACCCGGAACAAAAAGGGGACACGAGACACGCTACCTCACAGGGACATGCTGCAAGAACAGCGCCCCAAACCGGGTATAGATACGTATATCAACATAGAGCCCACTATGCAGCCTCCCAGCCAGCCACTCCGGCAACACCACGTAGAACCATCCACGAGACCCATGCTTCAACACCAGACCCTCCGGGGGAACCTCCACCAAGCTCACATTCACACAGCCCTCCGGAGGCCCCCAATAGTCCACACTATACCGCACCAAGAACCAGCCATAACCAAGCACCTCAACACGATACACAACCGTGTCGCGAAGACCAGGGTTAAAGTACTGCACCGCGAGCACACGAACCCTAGACCCATTGCTCAACGTACACCACGTAACCGCGCTATCAACGCCCAGCCGGAGAAGCTCCGTATTCCTCTGCCCCAAATGCCCCCAAATGCCCAACATATACCCGACGACAGCAAAAGTCAACGCAACACCAACAGCCGTCAACACGATAACCGGAATAAGCTCATGGATACCCGCCCGCAGCAAGACACGTCAACACCCCAACCCTGGGGACCAGGCAGCCCACACCCGCATATATAGCAACAATACGACCCCGCAAGCATCCACAACGCCGCCCTACTATCCCCCGCGAAACACACCCCTAGCCACCAGAAAGGAGCCAAGAAGAGAAGAGCCATAACAACGCCGACGCCAAAAGAAGTCAACCCGTTAAACCACAGCAAGGAGAGGGGCACACGTAGACACGAAAGCCCAAACCAAAAGCCCAAACCAGAAGCAGAAGGCAGCCACAACAAGGAAACAGGCCTTGAGCAGCTGGGGTTCGATAGGAGGCGTTATTGAGGGACGCGCTACAGGAAACGGGGGCCAAGCCCCGCACCCCTCGCGGTGCCCAGGGGTTTTGGCCCCGGGCCCTGGGCCCCGGAGCGCGGGCCGCGCAGTACTATACAGCGCGCAGCCCGCCCCTGAGCGAGAAGCCCCCACGGCGTCCGGGCGATTGGGAGCGGCGGGCTGAACCCCTCGGGGGACAAGCCCCCTCGGGGCTTACACCCCCGCCCCATCAACCCCGTCTTCTACGGGAGCCCGGGCCCGGCCCCCAGAGGAGGCCGGGCGGCCGCCTCTTTTCGGGGAGGGGTTCCCGCTTAGATGCTTTCAGCGGTTACCCCCTACGGCGTGGCTGCCCGGCGCTGCCCTGCCGGACAACCGGTACACTAGAGGCCGCGGCGCCCCGTTCCTCTCGTACTAGGGGCACCTTCCCCTCAGGCGGCCCACACCCCCCGCGGGTAGAGTCCGACCTGTCTCACGACGGTCTAAACCCAGCTCACGTTCCCCTTTAATGGGCGGGCAGCCCCACCCTTGGGGGCTGCTGCACCCCCAGGATGGGAAGAGCCGACATCGATGTAGCAAACCGCGGGGTCGATGGGAGCTCTCGCCCGCGACGACTCTGTTATCCCCGGGGTAACTTTTCTGTCATGCCCGGCCCCCACCGAGGGGGGCACGAGCGTTCGCTAGGCCGCGGTTTCCCGGCCGGACCCGTTGCTGTTCGGGGTCCGGTCAGGCCGGCTTTTGCCCTTGCACTCTACGGCGGAGCTCTGACCCGCCTGAGCCGACCTTTGGGCGCCCGTGTTACCTTTTCGCGGGCGTGCCGCCCCAGCCAAACCGCCCACCTGGGGCTGTCCCCCCGGCACACGGCCGGGGGTAAGCCCCCCGGGCCTGGGTGGGTGGTGTTTCATTGGCGCCTCCCCACCCCCCGGAGAGGGTGGCTCATCGGCTCCCACCTACGCTACGCACCCAGGCCCGGAGGGCCACCCCAGGCTGCGGTAAAGCTCCACGGGGTCTTCTCGCCCTGCGGGGGGATGCCGGCCTGTGCACCGGCTCCGTGGGTTCACGGGGCCCCGGGCCAGGACAGTGGGGACCTCGTTGATCCATTCATGCGCGCCGGAACTTACCCGGCAAGGCATTTGGCTACCTTAAGAGAGTCAGAGTTACTCCCGGCCTTCAGCGGCGCTTCGCCGGGTTGAACCCCGGTTTCACGGACCGCCAGTGGCCAGGATTCGGCCCCCGTACACACCCTTTCGGGCTTGCGGGGACCTATGTTTTTATTAAACAGTCAGGCCCCCCTAGGCACTGCGACCTGCGGCCCAGGGGGTTTACCCCCAGGCCGCAGGCACCCCTTCTCCCGAAGTTACGGGGCCAATTTGCCGAGTTCCCTGGCCCGGGTTAGCCCCCAGACGCCTGTGGGCTTCTCACCCAGGGGCACCAGTGTCGGTTCTCGGTACGGGCGCGGGGGATCGTTCCCCGCCCCCTTTTCAAGGGCCCCCGGGATCGGCGGAAGGGGCCTAACGGCCCCCCATTCCCGCCTTCGGCCGGTTCTCGCCATTACGGCTCTCCCCGGCCTTCAGCGGTTAGCCGGGTCGCCCCCCTTCGGGGGCCCCCGGTCCGCCTACCCGGAGGCGTCGGAGGCGGGGCTTGCGTTGCCGCACCTACCCCCGCGGTACGGGAATGTTAACCCGTTTCCCTTTCCCGGGGTCCGTGTTACGGCCCCGGTTAGGACCGACTCACCCTCGGCCGACGACCGTTGCCGAGGAACCCTAGCCCTTTCCGGCGGAGGGGATTCTCACCCCTCTTCGCTGTTACTACCGCCGGGATCCGCACCCGGAGCGGCTCCAGCGGACCTCGCGGCCCGCCTTCTACGCCGCCCCGGCGCCCGCCTACCGGATGAGGCCCGCATAGCGGGCCTCCCCCGGGGTCTCGGCGGCCGGCTTGAGCCCCGACATATCTTCGGGGCCCTCGGCCTCGGCGGGTGAGCTGTTACGCACTCCTTAGAGGATGGCTGCTGTTAGGCCCACCTCCCCGCTGTCTGAGGCCGAGGACGCCCTTTCGTTGGCACTTAGCCGGCCCTTGGGGGCCTTAACCCCGGTCTGGGTTGTTCCCCTCTCGGCCCCCGGGCTTACCCCGGGGAGCCCCACTGCCGCCATCTACGGCGGCCGCGGGTTCGGAGTTTGATAGGGGGCCGGGGGCTGTCACGCCCCCTGCACCCCCAATCAGTGCTCTACCCCGCGGCCCGCCCTCCGGCGGCGCTGCCCTGCGAGGCACTTCGGCGGGAACCAGCTATCACCGGGCTAGATTGGCCTTTCACCCCTAGACGGGGGTCAGGGGAACGAATTGCACGTCAGAACCCCTTCGGGCCTCCACCGGGCTTTCGCCCGGCTTCACCCTGCCCCCGCCTAGATCGCCCGGTTTCTGGTCTCACGGCCGTGACTCCGGGCCCTTTGGGACCCCGCCCCTCGCGGGCTCGAGGCCCGCTGCGGGCTCGTCGGTTTCCCTACGCCTTCGGGGGTGAACCCCTTAGGCTCGCCACGGCCGTGAACTCCCCGGCCCGTGTTTCAAGACGGACGGGGCGACCCTGCTCCGCCCCCCTCGTACTCCCGGCTCGCGCCGGTTTCCTTCGGGGGGGCCTCCTCGCTTTCGGGCCGCCCCGTGATTAGCCGCCCGGTTTCAGGCTCTTTTCACCCCCCTTCCGGGGTGCTTTTCAGCTTTCCCTCACGGTACATAGTACGCTATCGGTCTCGGGACGTATTTAGCCTTGGGAGTCGGTGACTCCCAGGCTTCCCACGGCAGAACCAAGCCGTGGTACTCTGCTCCGCGGCGCGGGCCCCCCAGGTTTAGCCTACGGGGCTCTCACCCTCTACGGCGGGGCATTCCAGCCCACTTCGGCTACCTGGGGTCGGCCCGCTGGGGCTCGAGGCCCCAGCCGCGGAGCCGCAACCCCTCATCCCTCCGCGGTTATCCCGCGGAGGATTGGTTTGGGCTCTCCCCCTTTCGGTCGCCCCTACTCAGGGGATCGCTGTTGCTTTCTTTTCCTCCCCCTACTAAGATGTTTCCGTTCGGGGGGTTCCCGCCCGGTACTCCCCTTGCGGGTTTCCCGGGCGCCGGGGGCTCTTCGCCCCCGGCAGGAGGCCCCATTCGGGGATCCCGGGTTCAACGGCTGCATGCGCCTACCCCGGGCATATCGCCGCTTGCCGCGCCCTTCCTCGGCGCCCGAGCCGAGCCATCCACCGGGCGGCTTACGTGCCGTGGGACCCGCTCAGGGCGGGGCCCAGGGCCCGGTCTGGCCAACCCCTGGGCACCTGAGAACCCGCCGGGACCCATTAGGGCCCCGGGCACCGGGGCGGTCGGGCTCCCGGAGTGGCCCGGTGATCGGGCCCCCTTGCTGCCACAGGAGGTGATCCAGCCGCAGGTTCCCCTACGGCTACCTTGTTACGACTTCTCCCCCCTCGCGGGGGAGGAGTTCGGCCCCACCCCCCGGGGGGTTGCCCCGGGGGGCAGGGCCTCACCCCTCCCCCGCTCGGGTGGAGCGACGGGCGGTGTGTGCAAGGAGCAGGGACGTATTCACCGCGCGATGCTAACGCGCGGTTACTAGGGATTCCGCGTTCACGAGGGCGAGTTGCAGCCCTCGATCCCAACTGCGGCGGGGTTTGAGGGATTACCTCCCCCTTTCGGGGTCGGATCCCGCTGTCCCCGCCATTGTAGCCCGCGTGCAGCCCGGGGGATTCGGGGCATGCTGACCTGCCGTGGCCCCCTCCTTCCTCCGCCTTAGACGGCGGCAGTCCCCCTAGTGTGCCCCCGGGGTGGCCCCCGGGGTAGCAACTAGGGGTGGGGGTCTCGCTCGTTGCCGGACTTAACCGGACACCTCACGGCACGAGCTGGCGACGGCCATGCACCTCCTCTCAGCGCGTCGGGCAAGGTCGTCAGCCTGGCCGTCATCCTGCTGTCGCCCCCGGTAAGATTCCCGGCGTTGACTCCAATTAAGCCGCAGGCTCCACCCCTTGTGGTGCTCCCCCGCCAATTCCTTTAAGTTTCAGCCTTGCGGCCGTACTCCCCAGGCGGCGGGCTTAACGGCTTCCCTGCGGCACTGGGCGGGCTCCAAGCCCGCCCAACACCTAGCCCGCATCGTTTACAGCCGGGACTACCCGGGTATCTAATCCGGTTTGCTCCCCCGGCTTTCGCCCCTCACCGTCGGGCGCGTTCCAGCCGAGCGCCTTCGCCACTGGTGGTCCTCCCGGGATTATCGGATTTCGCCCCTACCCCGGGAGTACCCTCGGCCTCTCCCGCCCCCTAGCCCGGCAGTATCTCCCCCATTCCCCGGGTTGAGCCCGGGGCTTTAGGGGGAGACTTGCCGGGCCGGCTACGGGCGCTTTAGGCCCAGTAAGCATCCCGACCGCTCGCGGGGCTGGTATTACCGCGGCGGCTGACACCAGACTTGCCCCCCGCTTACTCCCCCGCCTTCCTACAGCGGGGAACAGCCGCCTTATCGGCGGCACTCGGGGTGACCCCGTCACGGTTGCCCGCATTGCGGAGGTTTCGCGCCTGGTGCGCCCCGTAGGGCCTGGGCCCTTGTCTCAGTGCCCATCTGGGGGCTCCCCCTCCCAGGGCCCCTACCCGTTATCGGCTTGGCGGGCCGTTACCCCGCCAACTACCTGATGGGCCGCAGCCCCATCCTCGGGCGGCGCGCGGGGAAGCTCCGCGCACCCTTTCGGCGAGGGACCCGTTCCAGGCCCCCTCGCCTATCGGGGATTAGCCCCAGTTTCCCGGGGTTATCCCCGTCCCGAGGGTAGGTTGGCCACGTGTTACTCAGCCGTCCGCCGCGCCCCCGCGTCCGGGGGCGCACGACTCCCATGGCTTAGTCCCACCCCGATAGCGGTCGGGTCCGGCAGGATCAACCGGAGTCACGGCCGCAAGGCGGGCCCGTGCTGTACGGGCCACCCCGGTGCCGCCCGCTGCCCCGGTGCCCGGGTTTGCCCCGGGCCCCGGCGGGTTCCGGGTGCGGAGCTTGGCCCCCGTCAGGCCCAAGTATCCCGGGGGTACTGCCCCCGGGCTTACTTGGGCCTCCATTTTGTGTCAGCGTCCCTCTGCCGCCCCCGTTCCCGGGGGTTCTCCCCGGGCGGGGCGGCCGTGTTGTAGTGCTTACCCGCCTCTGGAGGGTTATTAAGTATTTCGCAGACGTATTGTGTTAACCGGTTAGAGCCACCCTAGCCACCATAAGGAGAGGTGTTACCTAGAAACATTCAACTCTTTAATTTGCTTCTTCGAGACAAACATGGGCACAGCAAACACGCCCAGACATAAACAGCCACCCTAAAACATGGAACAGACCACACACCGCTAACCCTCCAACACGTACACAACAAAAACCTACACACAGCAAAGATGCGGCACACTAACACGAACTGCGGCACACGATACACTCAGGCGGGGCACACACCGTGGGAACACCCTCCAGGGTGAAACCCAGGACCCTCCTGCCGGGAGGCCCCAGCACAGTCCGATAGCCAGCGAGAGAAGCGGGGAGAGAAGCGGCAGGAGGCTACTACGGCGAAGAGCACAGGGAGAGAGGAGGAGGCACCCGGGAAGGACGAGAGGCCGGAGAAGGGGTGTGCCCCCGGCTGGAGGCTAGGCCGCCCATCCAGGCCCCGGGCTTTGCCCGGTGTCGCGGCTGCGCCGCCGCCGGGAAGCCGGGGGCACCACGTGGGTGTCTAGAGAACCACGAACGGGGGCGAATATAGAATCATGGTGCGGTGGCTTCGCTGCCGCCGAGCACGGCCTCCCTGAGCCTGCGGAGGCAGCCGGGCCGGAGCCAGAGGCGGCCCCCGGGGCTCCGCTCTGTGCAGGACTCCGGTGTCTCGTCGCGGCCACACCCCAGCAGCTCCAGAACCGCCCCCAACTGTCTTGGGGTGAGAGGCTCGCGGGGCTCCCAGCCCAGCATGCTGAGCCTCTCGAGCACCGCCTGCATGGCCGCCGCGCCTGCCGCGGCTGCGGCAACCGCGTCGTAGCCGGCCTCGAGGCTGTGGGCGACCATGCCTCCGGCCCGCTTCTTCGAGAGACGTGTGGCCTCCTCGTAGGCCAGGGCTGCCTCTCGGAGCGCCGATGCCAGCCTCTCTAGGGGGTTCTCCGCGGCGGCTGCAGCCGCGGCTAAGGCTGTGGCCATGCAGCCGCGCGCCATGAGGGCCGCGGCGGCGGAGAGCTGCGCCGCCTCTTCTGCGCGGCGTGGGGGACGTGGGGCGTGGGGCCCCCTGGGGGATAGTAGGGGCCCGGGCCGTGGCCTAGGCTCGGCGAGGAGGCGGGCTAGGGCCGTGGCGGGGGCTAGTCGGCGGTGCTCAACCGTGTCGATGAGGGGCGGCGTGCGGCCGCGGGGGTATGGCTGTGGCCACTGGACTGCCTCGACGAGCTCCGCCTGTAGCGCGGCGGCCGCGAGCTGAGCGGCGAGCTCCTGCACCCTGGCCTGCCAGGGGTGCTGCTCCTCGGTGTAGACGCTGTAGATCCTCCTGGGGCGGCGGCCGCGGGGCGCCTCAAGCTGCCCCAGCAGTGCGTGGGCCACGTGGAGGACGGCGTAGAGCGCCGCGTCGCCCGGGCTGCCGTTGAGGCGCCAGCCGCCCGCCTCCCCCATCCAGGGGTGTACGCGGTAGGTGACGCGGCCACATAGGCGGACTGGTAGGCGGCGGCCGCAGCTGCGCCCCATGTAGGCCTCGAGCACGTGGAGCATCTCCCGGTAGCTTGTGGCCCGGTGGCCGCCCACCTCCGGCCACACGCTGTAGACATCGGCGACAAGGACTAGGCCATGCGCATCGTAGACCTCGGGCTCGAGGAGCGGCGCTATGGGCTCCTCCGCCTCGACACTCACCGGGGTGTAGCGGTACTCGGCACGCCTCGTCCTCTTGAAGGGACTACCGGAGACATAGACTACGAGGTCTGGCATACGCCCCTCAAGCCTCCACGCGCAGAGAGGGGATAGACACCGCCGGGGCAGCTGGACACCCTCCTAGAAACCCTTGCAGACCGGCAGGGGGAGGAGCCCCCAAGGCCGGGAAGTATCCTCCGAGGCAAGGAGGACATGGAAAGAGGATGAACGGGGCTGCAGGGGGTGGTGGACCGGCCGGGATTTGAACCCGGGACCTCTCGGGTGCGAACCGAGCGCTCTTCCAGGCTGAGCTACCGGCCCACACGTGCCCCCGAAGCTGGGGACACGCCAGCCATGGAGAAAGGTCTCAACACCAAAGAGGCCGCTATAAGGCTTTCGGGCTGCAGGGGGCTCTGATGCGGGCCTTGCCGCCATCCCCCTCCCCGGGAGGAGGGGTTAGCGGTGCCGCGTTGACCCGGCAAACCGCTGGGTCAACCCGGGTTCCCTCGTCATAGCCCCCGGAGCCGCCGCCTGAAGTGAAAGCCCTAGCCCCCCTTCTTAGCCCTCCCCCCGAGCTGCGCCGCAGCGATACTCCAGGATACGCTGTGTCCCCGCACGACGCACGGGTCTGAGACAACACAGACATACATAGCCTCAACCATTACTGTATACAATATTATGACTATAATTATTGTGAGGCTACCTAGCCGTAGTCAGGCAGAACAGCCATCGAACGCCCGGATAGCGGACAGAGGAGAGCAACACACCTCCCGGGGCGCGGGAGCCCTGCGCCCAAGCCCTAGCGGTTATTAATCCCTGTACCGGCCTAGGCCTAGCCTACAGCATGGAGAAGCCCGTTCCACCCCCATAGCGGGGAGGGGCACGGGATGGGCCGCCACCACTAGAGCCCCCAACGGGGGCGATGAGGTACAGCGGCCTCGAGTAGTGTCCAAGACGCGCGCCACACGTGCGGCGCGTGATGCGGCTGGATGGGAGGCCGCCGTAGCTCAGCCGGTAGAGCGCGGGGCTGTGGACCCCGAGGTCCCGGGTTCAAATCCCGGCGGCGGCCCCACTCTGGCCCCTCCTCCACGAAGACCAATGACCCCGTTCTCTCCGCACAACCAGTGACCCCAGGACGGACAGCCGTGTCGTAGCCGAGGAGCCCGACCCACAGCTCCTGCCGGCGCTATTCGTTAAGAGGGGCAACGCGGTCTACCTGTCTCTCCGCGGTACGGGGGCCCTCCCCTCCAGCCCCCCGGGGGGCTGGCCGCTACGGGGCCGCCGCTGGCGGGCGGCCCTGAGGAAACTCCGCCCTCCCCGCGGCGCCGGGGCCCCGAAAGGGGCGCGGGCAGTCCCCGCGGCAACGGCACAGAAACGGCACGCCCCCGCAGGGATGGCGATGACGCGGCGAGGGCTCCGCGGCAACGCGGGGCCAGTAACCCGCCGAGGACCCGCGGGGGTGCGTTGAAACGGCCGTCCCCCGGGGAGCAAGGCGGCGCGCCGATGAGGGCCGCGCGAGTGGCGCGCCGGGCCCGCTTAGTCGGATGCGGCCGTAGGTACAGAAGGCGGGTTACAGCTCCCCGGAGGGCTGGAGGGGAGGGTGCTTCTAGTTCTTTAGGGGCTAGTGCCTGTGGCTTCTCTTCGTGGGGTCTCGCTGTAGCCCCGTGGTGGCTTCGTGGTCTTTCGCTGGGTTGCAGGGGCGTGGAGGTGGCCAGACTGTGGGTAGGCGAAGGAGGAAGTATCGTAAGCCGCAGTTGCTGCGGCCTATGAGGAGGCTTCCTACTGTGTTTGAGTGTCCTCATTGTGGTGCTAGGGCGCTGAGCGTGGAGATACGCAAGAAGGAGCGTAATGAGCGTGGTGAGGTTAAGGCTGTGATACGTTGCGGTAACTGCGGGTTGTATGCCGAGATGTGGGTGCCCGAGATATTCCAGCCCGTCGATGTGTACTCTAGGTTCCTTGATGCCTACCTTGAGGGCCGTATTGAGGTTGAGTTCAGGAAGGAGGGTGGCGGTGAGCGGGAGCTTAGCATAGAGGAGCTTGCCGCTGGGTCGGAGGAGGGTGAGGAGATTGGGGAGAGTGGAGAGGGCTCTGAGGGAGAGGCTTGGCGCTGGTGAGCGTCTCTTCTTTCTCCTCTCTGATCCTGAGCGGCCTCTGGGGCCGGAGGTTGTCGCGCGCTTCGAGGAGGCCGGGGCTGACGCGCTGCTGGTCGGTGGGAGCCTCAACATAACGCCGTATGATGTTGACGAGTACATACAGAGGCTGCGTGGCGCGGGGGTTAGGCTGCCCGTCGTGTTGTTCCCTGGTGGTTTGAGCAACCTTTCCCGGGAGGCCGACGCCATACTATTCATGACGTTGTTGAACAGTGTTGACCCGTACTGGCTCATTGGTGCACAGGTTGCGGCTGCGCCTCTTGTGAAGAAGCTGGGCTTAGAGGCTATACCGACCGGCTACCTCATTGTTGGCCATGGGGGCGCGGCAGGTCACGTGGGTAGGGCTATGCCGGTGCCATACGAGAACAGCTACATAGTTGCAGCCTACGCGGCCGCCGCGGAGTTGTTGGGGCTCCGTTTCCTCTACCTTGAGGCAGGAAGTGGGGCGCCGAGGCCATTGCCTGCGGAGGCTGTTAGGGCTGCGAAACAGGGAGGCCCGGGGCTGGTGATAGTTGCTGGCGGCGGGATTAGAAGCGTTGAGGCGGCTAGGAGCCTGTTAGATGCCGGCGCAGACGCATTGGTTGTGGGGACGCTCGCTGAGCGCGACCCAGACGCCGCGCTGGATATCTTGGCCACTGTGAAGCATCGCTAGCCTATTGCCCGCTAGAGGAGCCAGCACAGATTTCTTTGAGTACATGGCTGTACTTGTCGCAGAGCGCGTTCTCGACATCCACGCCGACCATATTGGCCAGGCTTAACGTCCACGCTACTAGGTCGGCTATCTCTTCGGCTAGCATAGTCTTGTCTCCCTGCAGTAGGGCTTCCGCAACCTCGCCGAGCTCCTCTACGAGCCATGTGAATGTGGCGTAGACTCCTCTAGCGTTGTCTCGTACACCGTAGGCCTTATGGAACGCTTCCTGCACACGACGCAGCTCCAAGGTTTGCCTGGACACCTCGCGGAACTGTAAATACGTAGACAGGGGGATAGCCGAGTTATCGCCTAGAGGAGAGATGCTACGAGAACGGCTAGTATGAACACCACGCTCGCGGTGACGACGTGAACAGGTTTTATCTTGATTATTGCGTCCTCTTCACTGAAAGCCAACAGGCCTGCGGCCGTGAAGACTGTCGGGGAGGTGTCCTTTGTTTTCTCGTCGTCACGCTTCTTTTTCTTAGCCGGCATGGCTCGCGGCACCCCACCGTGGATGTGTTCGGTGCTATGTATCTGTGTCTTCACGGGGAAGGGAGATGATGAGGGTGATATTTGTTGCCTTCTCTGCTCAGGGCTCCACCCTCTGCTACCTCCGGTCTATTACGCGCCTGGTGGGCTCCAGAGGAAGGCCAGGGGTTCCTCCTCTAACCTGTTAGCTGGATGTCTTAACGCGGGTTCTCTCTTGCTCTGTCATTCGGGGGAGGGGCCCCTCTGCTTCTACTGGAGTATTGGTCTCGGGATGTTGTAGCCACCCATACAGTGGTGGAAAAGTATGAATATATTTTAGCCAAAAACCTGTGGAGTAGAATAACACTATACTAGATTATATGACTATGCCCTCATCCTTTTGTTCGCTTATTGATAGCATCATCATTGTGCTAGGAGAGGCTAGTGCTCCGGTCCTCTGTGACATGCCCGGGCGCGGCTTGAGAGCGTGGTGTAGGTGAAGAGGTGGGGTGTGTGGCTACGTTGTGGCGGTGATACAGTGTGGGTTCCTATAGCTTTTACCTGACAGGCGCCAGGGCTCGGTGGGCTGCGAGTGGGCTCCAGAGGAAGGCCAGGGGTTCGTTACCTCCTAGTAAACCGTTTGAGGAGGTCTTGTGCTTCGGCAGGGTCTGGAAGCAGTAGCCGCCCCGTGCCCCATGTCTTGTCCTTAGCTGCCAGACGGCACCTCTGGTAGGGCAGCGAGAGGTGGTGGAGACGGGCCAGGGGTGGGTGCCAGAAGCCGCAGAGCCTCCTCTTCCAGCCATTCGCCTCGGCTGTGTCTGCGTCGAGGACCTCCAGGTTGAGGGTGAGCACCCCGTTTCTCATCTTTGCCTGGCCGCCTGCTGCCAGTACGGCCCCTGGCCTTAGGCTAAGAAGGAGGTCCCGCAGCACACCAGTCTCTCTGTACGCTGCAAGGTGTATTACGCCAGTGTGGTCGGTAGCCTTGGCTAAAACGTGTCCACCTTGTAGCGTCTTGGGACGTGAGACGAGCTCTACGAGGAGGAGTGGGTTGTCGTAGGGACGTGTCTTCGCTACTGTCTTAGGGCGTAGATGGTGCCCCGTCGCCTGGTTGCTTCGAAATATGAGCCAGTGAGTTGGTTCCTCGCCGCCGGTGTCTATGCTCTCTAGGGCTCGGCGGACAACGTCAGGCCGTTCCCCCCTCACACCATAGAGTACTGGGTCATAGCCGTGGGGTGCTATGAGAGGTTTGTCGAGTTCATAGTCATAGTTCATAAACGTGTCCGGTCGCCACCGGACATCATACTCAAGAACCGAGTTAGCGTCTACCTTTCTCTCACTAAGCCAGTTCTCCGGCGCCCTATAAGTGAGCAGCTCGAACGTGTAGTCTCCTTCGGGCGTGTAGCCTAGCGCCGCTAGCGAGCCTATAACGCCCCTGTTGTGGGGGCCCAGTGTGGCTACAAGGTTCCCCTCTCTGGCTACATCCTTAAGGCACTCTTCAGCCTGCCGCAGAGACACGAGCTCGTGGATGCCGCGCCTATAGAGCCTCTCTAGGCACGCCGGTCTTGAGGTGGCAAAGCTCTCTGGGTCCCACGCGTCCTCAACATAGATAGCCTGCAGCGAGGCCTTACGCGCGCCGCTCCCAGAGCCCTCTACGTAGGCCTTAGCGGCCTGCACAGAGATCCTCGCAGCCTTTACGGCCTCTCTACGGCTCTCAACCTCGATCAGCAGCGCTACGGCACCGTTACCCCGCGTCTTCCATGGGGCCGCAGGGTTTAGCCTCACGAGCCACGGGTAATCGGAGAGAGCGAACCCCTCGCTTAGCAGCACTAAGGCGGCTATGCTTGCAGCGTGAGTAGTGCACCCGGTAAAGGCGGTATCGAAGCTATCAATGCCTATAGCTAGTAGTGGCAGTGCGGCGCACCCCCGGTGCTGGCTGAGAAGTCACCGTGGCGGGGTTGTTGGGCTGTAGGCGGGGAAGCGTTTTTCCTCTCCACTGTGCCTGGGTTTCACTGAGGCTACGGGGAGGCGAGAGCATATGCCTAAGGCAATAGTATTGATAAATACCGAGATGAGTGCGGATGAAGAGGTTTTCAACCAGCTCAAGCAGATACCGGAAGTCAAGGCCGCCTACATGGTGTACGGCCTATACGATATAGTTGCTATAATAGAAAGCGATGATATGGGCAAGCTGAGGGACATAGTCTACAGGTATCTGCGCAGCTCACCCAAGGTGCGCTCAACGCTAACAATGATAGCCGTGAACGAGTTCGAGCGAAAAGAGTAGCTCTCGGCCACGAACATACCAACATCCCGGTACCCCGCCTATGGCGGCGTTGGCGAGGCCAGTAAACGTCCCCTACCCTGGGCTGAGGCCAGTCTTTTGCACCCGCATACTGGGCCACGCCTTAACCCTCCGGGGCAGGTGGCGGTGGGCACAGCTAGCAGCTCGGGGCAGCGGCGGCCACGTCTATATATAATCTACCTAGGCGGCGACGATCCGCGCAAGAACACGGCCGCAAAGCTTCTACGGCATGGCCTCGCGGTGCGGGCACGTAGCGTGCCGCGGGGCGTCATAGTTCTGGACCCCTCAGCTGCATACCCGGTCTCGGGGGAGGACCGTTCCACAATAGAGGCGCGTGGCTTGCTTGTAGTCGACGCGAGCTGGCGTAGGCTGAGGATTCCACGTCGCCGTGGCGTTCCCCGACGACTGCCTCTCCTTTTAGCCGCGAACCCCGTCAACTACGGGAGGCCATTCTTGCTCAGCAGCGCCGAGGCCCTTGCTGCAGCCCTCTATATCGCCGGCTTCGAGGAGGAGGCCAAGAGGGTACTATCTGTGTTCAAGTGGGGTGGCTCCTTCTTTGAACTGAACGGTAGCCTACTTGAAGAATATGCTTCAGCGCAAGGAGTTGAAGAGATAGTTAAGGCTGAGTGCCGCTTTATAGAGGAAAAGCTCGGGCTTGGTCTCAGGGAGTGTAGCCCTCTATCCCTACAGAAGCTCTACCGGGAGGTTGTGGAAGACTATGTGACTAGGGGCAGGTAGCTGTGGCTGGAGCCAGGTCTTGGAGCGAACTTGTTGCGATCTTATTTAAAGCCGAGGAGCAGGGTGGTGCGGGGGGTGGGATTTGAACCCACGCAGGCCTACGCCAGCGGGTCCTCAGCCCGCCCCCTTTGACCTGGCTCGGGCACCCCCGCACCCTGTGTGGGAGGCCCTCCCTGTCCTCCAGCGGACCGTGTGGGGAGGCTTGACTAACAGCAGGGCTTTATGAGTCTTATCGTGGTGTCTCTGCTTGCGGCGGCCTAGCGGCACGACGCATCAGCGCCCCTCTAGTGTGGAGGGAGAGAGGCAGAAATGTTAGCGTTTCACATGGTCCTTAGAGATATCCTAAGACATAAGCTTCGAAGAGCCCTACGGAGCAAGGTGACGCTCGTAGCGTTGTTCGTTGTGGCTGCGTGGTTCTTCTCGGCTACGCTCTTCTACTATACCGAGCATGTGCTAAACAATAGGTCTGAGATAGACTTTGTGGCATCACTCTACTGGGCGCTGATAACAATGGCCACAGTCGGGTACGGCGATATTGTGCCGGAGAGGGGGCCCGGCTGGGCAGTTGCAGCGCTAACTGCTGTAATAGGCATAGCAGTATATACATTGGCCATATCAGTCATAGCCGACGAGTTCATGGAGGCAAGTCTTAAGCGGAGCCTGGGCATGGCTCCCCTGAAGAACAAGCGGATAATTGTGATAGGCGACACTGATGCATGTCGTGACCTAATAGACGAGCTGGTCAAGAACAGGCTTGGGAGCCATGTGGGCTGGCTTGTCTCAAACAAACCTGAATCCGAGCCTCCCGTAGACTACCTTATAGGTAGTCCTATGAAGCGCAGCGACCTGCTGAAGGCAGGTATTGACCGTGCGGAAGCCGTGGCTCTATGCCTTGGTGACGACAGTAAGACGCTTCACGTAGCGCTTGCGGTGAGGAGGCTCAATAAGAGGGCCAGGGTAGTCGCAGTCGTGGAGAGCGGGGAGGCGGAGGATTTACTGCGAGAGGCTGGCGTGGACCATGTTGTGAGCAGCCGTCTTCTTGGCCGTACCCTTGCGTCCGCCGTCTTCGAGCCGTGGGTTGCCTGGTTCATAGAGGAGGCCGTATCCGTAGAGGGCGTTGCTGACGTAGCCCAGGAGACGGTGCCGCCCAGGCACGTGGGGAGAAGCGTCGAGGAGTATGAGGAAGACATAGCTAGGCGTAATGGGTGCAGGGCGCTCATACTTGCTGTAGTGCGTAGTGGTAAGCCACTGCTTGCCCCCAAGCGCAGTATGCGACTAGAACCGGGGGACGTCGTCGTCTACCTCTGCGCCAGGAAGGACGCCACAGCCGCGTAGGGGTCGCCATGGTTGGACCCTTTTTGTTCTCTACGGGCTTGCTTGTTCAATATGGTAGGTTGCTAGCTTCTCTGAGACATAGTCGGCTATCTCCGAGAGAAGCTCCTCAAGAGCGTGGCCGGGAGGCAGGTTCTCTATTAGAAGCCGCAAATAGGCCCATATGCCACGTGCGGCGAGAACAAGCAACCGGTTTGCCAGCTCCTCCTCAGCATTCATTAAGAGTCTACATATGGCTCCGACGCTGGGCGCTAGGTCGCCACGGGTGTAGCGCGACACTGCAGGCGGGCTTACACCCATTAGCTCGGCTAAGTCCTTAGCAGCATAGCCACTTGCGAGAGCCTCCTCCACAATCCTTCTGCGAGTCTCAGGCGGGAGTATCGTAAGAGCCTCGCATACGGCTGCAAAGTCCGTCACGACATTCTCCGCCTCGTCCGGCGCCTCACGCCACGTCTACGCGCCCCATGGACGTTGCCCCACTAATAGCTCCCTAGGGTGCTGTAGCCTCGCTGCACGCGCTAATTAGGAGCTCAGCGATGCTACGGTATAGGTATCTCTTTTCCTTCAGGGTTTTGGCTGCCTTGTAGCGACGTAGCAGGCTGCGTAGAACAGGGTCCTTGAGAAGTATGTGTATGCGGCAACAGCGGCCAATCGGTGTGCGTGGGAGGCCGCCTATAAGCTGGGTGAGGTTGCTCGCGGGCGTTTGGCACCAGGTGGCCGACTCGTAGTCAATAATGTAGGGTTTCTGCCCGTGCTCAACTATGACCTGCTGGTCTGGCCGAGCAAGCTCATTGTGTCTGAGACCTATGACGTCTAGGCGGTAGGCCTTTTCCAGCAGCTGGCTGAGTACTTGCTGTGCCTCTGCTACGCTCCTGGGTCCATACTCGGCTAGCGTGGGGCCCTCTATTAGCTCATAGACGAGCACATTTCTCCCAACATAGTGGACGGGCTTGAAGACGCCTAGCCTCGCGGCTGCATAGGCTGCTATACCCTCAGATAGGAGTGAGCGTCGACGCCCTCTGGGCTTCAGCACCTTAACCGCGACGGGCCGGCCCCTACGAAGCGCCGCCAGCACCAAGCCGGCCCATCCCTTGCCTAACACGCGGTGACCGGCAATCTCAACGCCGCCTCTATCCATGATGCAGTCTATGCCGGCTTCCTGTAGCTCAGCGATGAGGATGTCAGCCTTCCCGCCACCTAGCGCCTCATAGAGCGCATGGATGGTATCCCGCACTTCTCGGCAACAACGTGGAGCCAGTACATCCCCGTGTTTAGCGTCTCCCACGCCCACTTGCCCCCCGTCTCAGCCACGGCCTCCGCAGCATCAAGGCCTCTGAGCACACGTACCATTGCACCTATCTTGCGGACACTGCTAGGCAACGAAACCGAGAGTATATCCTTGACGGCCTCATACAAGCTTAGTCCGGGCAGCCTACGTCTGGCGCGAAGCACGCCAGAAGAGTCTACATGTATATCAAGATGCTTCTCTATGAATCCCATGACTCTCCTCGTGCTAGCCCAGGCCGGTGGCCCCATAGCAACGTCCTTAGGGGGCTGCCGCGCCGTGGATGCCTCTAGATAGATAAGAGCCTTCACGCCGCCGCCTCGTTCTATTACAACATGGCTTGTGTGGATGAGCTTGAAGCCTTTCTGGCTAAGAGATCTTTCAAGAATGCTGCGAACCCTGCCTGCTATACCCCAGAGATTGTCGGGCGCGACAGCCTTAGCAGGCACAAGCTCAACAACAGCTACGCTATCAAGCCTTGGCCCCCACTGCCAGGGCTCTACGGGTGGCGGAGGAGCCTGGAAGACGTGGAAGTACTCCCTGCAAGGTTTCTCGACATAAAGTTTCGAGGCCAGCACGAATACCGCGAGGCTCCGTGTTGAGACCGCGGCGGCAGCGTTGCGCCTAGGATCCACAGGGTCTGGAAACACCATTGCTGTTGTGGCGTTCTTCAGCTGACTGAAGTCTTTATCGTCTCCCAGTCTCAGTACTACCGGTGGACGCCAGCGTGCCGCCTCTTCGAGCAGTTTCTTGAAACACCCATAGCGTGCTATCAAAAGCTCTGCCAAATATCCCGAGAAGCCTTGTATAGCCATCTCTGCTCCATAGACATCTATTCCCTTTAAGAATGATTTGAGTAGACGTACCTCATCTTTCTGCTCGGCCGTCAGTGTGCGGTTTATAAACTCTCTATGGAACGGTGTTCGGTCGACAGGAGTAAGGACCTCCATGGGAGTGTCCACAAGGCAGCCGGGGACAAGCTCTGCCCAAATATCCTCTACGAGGAAACGCACATATGGATGCTGAGCATAGCGAAGCTCAACAATATACCCCATGGATCTAAGTATGGGAGCAACGCGGTCGGCAAAGATGGATGCTACTTTGAGACAAACGTCCTTTTTAAACAAGGCAAATATGTCTAAATCGAGCTCGCCTCTGAGCCATGTGTCTTTTGCAAAGCTGCCCTCAAGGCTCAGTCTGTAACCCCTGAAACCAGCTCTCCGCAAAGCTTCATCAGCAGCCTTCAGTGCCTGCTCAGCCTTACGCCTGGCCTTCATCACCTCGCTTGGCGTTGGCTTAACAACAGCCAACACGTCTTCCTCAATGGGGCTGCGCGGACACCCTGAAAGCGGCACCAACTCACGCACCTCGCGCCGCAGAGCACACCGTAGTGTCTCAAAGAAGTCAAAGAATAGGGTTGGCCATGTAGTTGCGTCCTTCAACGCAGGCGGTGCAACGGGACCAAAAATAACGGCCAGGAGCTGCTTGGCTCCAAGGACTCGGGGATGGGGAGGGCTGGTATTGCAGAGGCACTATAGCCGATGATGATGGACACCAGGACCGACCCCGGCCCCTGTCCATGGGCAGCTTATCGAGCAGCACCTACATGGCTGTAACTAATGTTAAATAGCGATGATATTATCCCCCTTCAATAAGCTCATCCACGTTTAACAAGGGTGAGGTCCTCATGCAGGCCGGCGTGGCAGCTGCGCTAAGAGGTATTGAGGGGCTTCCGCCTGCTTTCCGTGAAAGGGTACTCGGCGTCTACAACCGACTACTAGAGAAGGCTAAAACGATAAAGGAGCCAACACTGCACGATATCACGATAAGCCTCCTCCAGAACCCTGTTGTCACATTCACCAAGGTAGAGCCAAAGATAAGCTTCCTTGAAAGCCCGGCCGCGCCAAAGAAGCATCATGCCTACCCTGGAGGCCTGCTTGACCACACGCTAGGAGTCGTAGAGATAGCCGAGAAGCTAATAGAGGTTTATCGAGAAACGTATGGGGCCGAAGTGGACAGAGACATCGTAGTAGCAGCCGCGTTACTCCACGACCTCTTCAAGTACTATCAGTACGAGCACGACCCACTAACGGGCGGATACAGACCGAGAAGTGACTGGTACTTCAGCCACGACTTCCTCATGGTCGCTGAGCTCTCGGTACGAGGCGCCCCAGATAGACTAATACGCGCTGTCGCTGAGACGCACGGCACAACACCCTTCACGATGATAGAGTCACAGATAGTACATCAAGCAGACTCCACGGACTCCGAAATGGTGTCTAAGATACAGGACATAGTGTGGCGTGTATGTATGGACATAGAGCTTGAATTAGAGAATGTTAAGGCTATCAAGATATTTCATGAAGCTATGAAGAGGGCCCCCATATTTGAGTATGCGAAGGTGTACTACACACGTGGCCGCGACGAGCTACGCGAATACATAAAGAAGCTGCTAGGCCTATCATGAGGATGCCACCGGTTATATACTCACTCAAAGGCTAAAGGGGATGAGGAGGCCGACATAGACCAACCCCGCCCTAAGGCATGGACGGGGGCTGAAGAAGGGTCGATTGGCCGACCCGACCCTGTTCCATGCGGCCACATCTCTCATGCTGATAGGGGCACAGCGCATTTACAGGTACACCACAGAAGAAGGGCTTGCCCGGAACTGCGTTATACTGCTACGTAAGGCCGATGAAGACCCGTCGGACGTTGATGACCCAGAAGGGCCCACTGTTGGGCCCTTCTGGGTGTGAGAGATCCCCTGGCTTCTCTGAGGCCATCTCCACGTTATTCCCCTTCTAACAGTGAGGCATGTAGTTCAATGAGGGTTGTTTTGTGATGCTTGTTTTGTCGCGGGGATGAGGAACTGTGTCCAGTCAGCCGAAGCCTGGGCTATGTGGAGGCTGGACCCGTCTGACCCTTTGACCCTTCCTGGAAGCTGCGTGGAGGGTACTATGCGGCTCGGTCTGAGAGCTCTCGTTCATCGCCTTAACGGCTCACATGGTTTGCTACTCCTCATAGCCCCTTTGTGGTGTTTTATGCTAGTCTGTCTCCCTTGTTCTGCGTAGGCCCTTGCGGAGTATCGTTGCGATGCTTGAGGGTAGGGCGGGTAGTGCTCGCAGCAGCTGCAGGGGGGACAGCTCGCCCACACCTATACCTATGAGTACGTCTATAGGCATTCTTGATATGATTCTTGCTCTCATGTCGGGGTCTGACTTTTTCACTATGTCCAGTATCTGTCTCTGTATCGCTATCCAGCGCATGGTCTGGTGGAGTATCTGTGGAGGAGACTCCCCCTCTATGCGGTGAAGCGCGGCAAGGGCAGATACTATTGAGGGTCTTATGCCTTCACCGGTGAGCGGGTAAACGAAGCCAGCTGCCTCGCCTATAACGGGAGGGATAGAGTAGAATAGTTTTTCTTTGACGCCTCCAATGTTTATCCAGGCGCCCTTAACAGGATCTAGCTCTCTGTAGTCCTCATTCTTGAAGCGCTTCTGCACGAAGGCCTGTAGCCTTGTTATGAAACTACTAGGGTTGTCATAGCCTCCAACACCTATATCGACTATGTGGCTGCTCCTTGGGAATACCCAGTAGTAACCAACAAGGTTTCTATCAAACCAGAACTCCACCACATCCTCGTCGACGCTGTTGTTAAGGCGGATTATCTTCTGGACGGCATAGATGCGCTCATCGTGAGGAAAAGTGGCGGCCCCCGGTGCAAGCACGTAGCTGCGTCGTGGTCTCTCAATGTCACTAACGACCCTAAGCCTCGTGGTGTCGAGGCGGATGGGCTTTTTCGTATAGAGCTCTGCATTGGAAACGAGGGTCTCGATAAAGGCTCTTTTGTCTATGATGTAGCCCCACAAGGTATCATGTTTCTCATGGATAAGGCGACCGTCTAGGTATATACGGAAGCCACGTATCTCCGTAAGTATCACTTCGGCAGGAATCTTCACGACTTCTTCTATCTGGCGTGGCACGGCCCAGCCACACGCCTTGAAGGCCGGCCAAGGAGCCTGATCGTACACAGCGACGCTGTAGCCTCGACGCGACGCGAAGTACGTGAAAGCGGCTCCGGCGGGTCCCGCCCCTATTACGACAAAGTCATGCACCATTTGTTGCACCTCGGTACAGCCCTCAAGGGAAGGTACTCGTCGTGCCCGGGATAGAGATGTGTGTTGTAACGTAATTAGCTAGTGGCGGTCATGTCGTTCCCGAGGACATCTGTTCATGTGCAGGATTGGCACTGAGAAAAGTTCCTGAGACCGGGTCCCTGTGTGGTTGAAAGATTGAGAGCGTTAGTTAGAGTAGTGGACCGAGCATTGCTCGCACTATAAAGAGAGGCAGCTTCTTGAAGGAATGGTTACCCCTGCCTATTAGTTTTTCCGACAGTTCGGCTGCTTTCACGGCTAGCTGCTTGATGTAGTTTATTGCAGTGTCCTCTCTTTGGGCCCAGCGTTGGAAGAGCTTGAGGCTAGGCTCTTTTCTGAGCTTCTCTCTGTCGCGGCTATCTCTTATGTCATCGGCTATCTGGTACATTATGCCGAGGGTCTCGCCAAGCTGGGATGCTATGGACAATAGATCTAGCCTCCTAGCGGCTATTACGCCTAGTTCTGCTGCCAAGCGGAAAAGTGCACCAGTCTTTAACTTAATCATCTCAAGGTACGTGTTGGCGCTAAGGGTGTCAGGGTCGCTGAATGCGTCAATGACCTCGCCACGGCTTATGTCAAGCCAGGCCCTCACGGTTCTCCGGAGAGCCTCGTGGCCGTACTTCCTGTCAACTATCTCCTGCGCATAGGGTATAAGCAGGTTTGAGACCATTACAGTCTTCTTGAGGCCATACTTCACCCAGGCAGCCTCTACGCCCCTTCGCATAATATCCTCATCTATAATGTCGTCAAGAGCTAAGCTAGAGGCGTGAACGAGTTCGACTGCAACGGCTCCATCTATAGCGTCTTCGACTAGCGCTCCGAGCTCCCGGGCAAGCTCTATTACAATAAAGCCTCTGAGACGCTTACCGCCGCGGGCAATGTATCTTGCAGCTTCGATAGCCTTAGCTTCAGGTAGGTTAGCGAGATACTGCTCTATAGCCGCGTCTATTATCCTCCTTGTCTGGCGCCAACGTTCCTCAAGCATAGCGTCGGCCTCCGTCATGGTTGAATTCCTCTACGTGCTCTGGGGGAAGTCTATGTTCTGCCCCCTGGCAGCTGGGTGGCCTGCTAAGGAGAAAATTGGTATTATGCTAGACAGTCTCGGCTTGCGAGAGCCGCGGCGTAGCTACCAGTAGCTCTACTAGGCTGCAAGGATTATATCTCGTATTGGGTCGCTGGATAGTGGTGGGGCACAGTAGCTATGCCAAAGGCGAGACTCTCGTACCCTGATGCGAAGTCCTTCTATAATATTCTGGATGCGTTGGCTAAGCTTGTTGATGAAGTAAACATGGTAATAACGAATGAGGGTGTAAAGGCTGTAGCCCTGGACCCAGCGCATGTAGCGTTGATAACAATAGAGCTTCCGCCGGAGAGCTTCATCGAGTATAGTATTGAGGAAGGCGACCGTGTAGAGCTAGGTTTTAACGTTGCGAACACGGCGAAGATAATAAAGCGTGGTAAAAAGGGCGACAAGCTAGATATAGAAGTTACAGACGAGTATGTTAGATGGTCTATTGTCGGGGCTACAATAAAGCGCTACAAGGTTCTAAATCTTGAAGTCCCAGTGCCGGAAATACCTGAGACCTCGCTTGAGTTTAAGATACGCGTCGCAATGATAGTTGACCCGTTCAAGAATGCATTAAAAGATGCCGAGGCTGTTGGCGACACTGTTGTATTAGAGGCTCCTGACGAGGACACCCTAATAATAAGGGGGGAGGGTGTAGCGGTTGCCGAGGCGCGGATAAAGAGAGATACCCCTGCTGTCGTCGAGTTCGAGGTGAAAGAGCCAGGAAAGTCAGTATATAGCATTGATTACCTAAAACATGTGCTATCTTTGACAAAGGTGGCCGACACGATAGTCATCGAGTTCTCGCAGGATATGCCGCTGAGGCTCCAGTTCCAGCTTCCTGCTGGTGGGCGTGTAACATACCTACTCGCTCCTAAGATGACCTAAGCCGCCGTGGGCCTTCTACGGGGGGCGTGATGAACAGGTAAGCCGGCTCAGCCGACGCCCACTGGTGGAGGATGGGGAGGGCCAGGACAGCTGACTCCACCTCTCCATACTTTATTTCGAATTGTTTCAGCGCTTGAGCTTCTCGAGAACGAGTTCTGCTATGTAGACTGCGGGGTCAATACCGGTGGCACGGTATAGGCCGCGCCAAAGAGGCGATGCGTTAGCCTCAAGCACATATATGGCTCCTTCCTCGTCCTCCACTATGTCTACGCCAGCATAGAGTAGACCTAGGCACTCGGAGGCCTTTATTGCAGTCTCGGCTATTTGTGGTGAAAGCTTGGCGGGCTCGGGATGTGCACCCTGTGCTATGTTTGACTTCCAGCTGTGGCTTGAGTAGCGGTATATTGCTGCTATGACGCGGCCCGCTACTACGAAGGCTCGGATGTCCCTGCTCGCCCTCTTAGCTATATATCTCTGCACATAAATTGGTTGGTTTAGCTCAGAAAGAATGTTTGTTATATAATATGCTATATCTACATTATCTACTAGAAATGCGCCAAGCCCTAGGCTCCCCATTATCGGCTTAATCACGGCCAGGCCATAGTTCTTCACTGCGCGGAGCGCCGCAGAGGGGGTCTCGGCTGCTTTGAATGAGGGGACTCGGATACCGCATTCATGGAGACGCAGTGCTGCCTCCACCTTGTTCCTTGCCGCAACTATAGCTTGTGAAGGATTTACTAGAATGACACCATCAAGCTCCATTGCCTTGAGGACAGTATAGCGATAGATAAGCTTCTCTGGCGTCAGGCTGCGCCCGATGCCCCTCACAATAACTGCATCAAAGAAGCCACACTTGCCCCTATACTGTACCCTGCAGTCACCATCAAGCCCAAGTGTAAGGTCGTCCCATATAATATAGTGTGCCTCTACGCCGCGCTCCGACAACGCAGACAGTATCCGCCTATTGGACCAGGTCACGCGCGGCGAAACATGGAGTACTGCAACTCTCTTCAACTCTCTCTTACCCCTCCCCGTAGCTGACTAGGCAGCGTCGCTCTCTATGTAGAGCCTTGAGACAAGCAGTATCGCATAGAGGGGCGCCGTAAGCGGGTCTGTCCCAACAGTCACTACATGTATGTCCTCCCGTCCAGCAATACTCGCCCTGTACCGTATCTCCCTCAATAGGTCTTCCTCGACCGAGGAGGCAAATACGATAACGTCACTCCCCTTCTTTTCGCCATCCTGGGTTCTGCTGGGCACTCCTTGCGTCAAAGACGGCAGTAGTGAAGAGATAGGCACCACGCTTACCCTACTACGGCCGATGTCGTGTCGGCTGGTCTCGTAGAAGTGGCGCGCCACATAGGCGGCAGGCATCATTGTCGGGGTTGCGGCTATCTCCGACGGCGCAGAGCCACGGAGCCTCTTAAGGTCCTCGCGATAAGCCTCGGCTACCTCATCAACTACGCTATCAAGAGTTTTCAGCTCTTCGAGATAGCGTTTCCTCCTAAGCTCAATGCTGCCAGCAGTTTCAAGTAGTCTCGCTGCTAACCAGGCAGCGAGCAGCACGAATCCAGTGATGAGCGGAGCCTCCTCAACTTCTAGCAACTCTGTTCCGGTGAAACGGCTCTCTATGACCGGTGGGAGGGGCGGCGTAACAGCGGCAACATAGGTTCCCGTATGGCGAGCGGCGTCGCTGAGCCTTAACAGCATGTTCTCGCATCCAGGCTCTACGAAGGCTACTACCCCTGCACGCTCCTCGCGGTAGGCAAGAAGGTGATACACTAAGGCCTCGATGGACGTAATGGATATGTTTCTCTCGGCTATCTGTGCTGGAGGCCAGTACAGGAGCCACGCGGCCGCAGGGGCATAGTGGCGGCCGCAGTAGGCGGCGTACAGCCTGATGTCCTCGTCTAGAAAGCTGAGCGTGGGCGACCTTGCTGTCTCTGCTATCCGTTCGGCTGCGCTCCTCAGCTCCTCAGCGCTTCTTGCTACAAGAGTGCTGTTTCGAGTGAGCGGCAGCAACTGCATCTCTCCCCTGCAGGCTCTGCCGGCAGCTTCGGTATAATTTCGTAGAGCACCTTCTTGGCCTTCTCCGTGTTCTCCTTCATCACTTGTGCGACCTCTTCTGCTGTTACCGGCCTTTCTGCCCACACGTCGTAGTCGGTTACAAGTGCAAGCGTCGCGTAGCACATCTGCGCTTCACATGCCAGGTTGACCTCGGGGACTAGAGTCATTCCTATAATGTCTGCTTTGAAGACGTCCTTCCATATCCGGCTCTCAGCGCGTGTAGAGAACCTTGGCCCCTCTATGCAGACATAGGTGCCGCGTGGATGCACATGGTAGCCTAGACGCTGAGCCGTTTCAACAAGTCGGACACGCAGGTCCTCGCAGAAGGGGTCGGCCATGCTCACGTGTGCTACCACAGGGCCGTCAAAGAACGTGTATTCTCTATTCTTGGTCATGTCTATGAACTGGTCGGGCACAACGAGGTCGCCGGGCCTATAGTCTTCCCGGAGGGAGCCCACAGCGGACACAGCAATAACCCACTTCACTCCAAGACTCTTCAAAGCCCAGATGTTGGCCCGATAGTTTATCCTATGCGGCGGCACACGGTGGCCACGCCCATGACGTGGCAGAAAGGCGACCCTGCGCTCCCCCACACGCCCCACAACTATGTAATCGCTTGGCTCCCCATACGGCGTGTAGAGTTTCACTTCAACGGTATCCTCAAAGAAGCCTGGATCATAGAGGCCGCTACCACCAATTACAGCGATGTCGGCCTGAAGAGAGGGTGTTGGGGGAAACAGGGCCACGACACCCTCACCCTAGGCAGACCAGCCCCAGAGCAAGGACAAGACCAGAAAAGGGACGCGATAAGAACTCAGCGCCTCTCTTAGCGCCAATGCCTACCACCTGGCTTAACCGCCAACACGCTCAGAGTCTTCTCGTCGTATCCCCTAACCCTAAACCCGACAGCCCGCAGGCGCTCCATTACGCCACGCACTATGGGGCCATGTCCCCTCCCTCGACTTCTCTGTGGCTCACCCGTATAATGGAGCAAGAGGCCACCTGGCTTCAATACCCGGTAGAGCTCGGCATAGAAATCCCTAGAGTAGAGCTCGCCGGCCATACTGTATCTTGGGGGATCATGCAGTACACGGTCAAACAAACTGTCCTTGAAGAGCCTTATGTATGCAGCAACATCGCCTAGCAGAACGGATACGTTCTCTGCATATAGAGAGCTGCTAAAGGGGTTATGCTCTGCCAAGATAAGCACGTCTCTGCTCTTCTCAACCGTGACGACACGTGCACCCCGCCTGGCGGCTGCTATCGCTGTATAGCCTAGCCCTGCACACGTGTCAAGAACCAAATGTCCTGGCCTCACGTGGAGCCGGCGGACTTTGCTCTCAGCATCTCTCCAAGGGTCCCAGTCCCTGCTCACACGATGCATAACAACGCCGTTGATGAGGAGTGTCGGTGGAGACCCCGGCACAGGGCCGTGAAGACGTGTATAGCTCTCAGCACTCCTAGCCTCGAGAGGGCGAGGCGAATCCATGAACGGCTTGAATGTGTACCAATAGGCCTCTCGCGAAACAAACTCGTCAATGGTCCCATTGTACCTCTTTACATGGTTACTTATGAGAACCTTTCTGCCCTTACGGCACATCCTCAAAAGGCCGTAGTCTATGCATGCATCCTCCATGAGTCGAGCCAGTAGCCAGGCGGGGAACGAGTACCGCGATGGTGACGGGTCAAAACGGTATACTTCAACATAATCCGCTCCTGCTCCAACAGCAGTATTATCGAAGACGTCGGCTAGTGTGGGCCAGGCTTCTCCCCGGGTAGGCGCCTCTCTGGCCCCTCTGCGGGGGCGGGGGAGACCTCTGCCCATAAGCAAGCCGCCTATAGCCGTAGCCTAGCTCTCCGGAGGGATGAAGCTTGTGCAAAGCCTTAACCGAGCCCTACCTACTACGCCCCACGGAGGAGTGTGAAGAAAAGATGTGGTGATGAACACGACTCACTTCGAGCCCCAAGTGGCGGGGCTATGAAGAGGGAGGTTTCGGCTGAAACCCTACCGGCACCAAAGCATCCTGCTATCACCGGTGTGTGAGGGCGTTACACACTCAAACCTTGACCCCTGTACGTCCTCACCCTCTCTTGATTGGTAGGAGGAGTGTTGGCGGTCACAGAGAGACTGAGGGCCTATTTAGAGCTCGTGAGGCCCCATAACCTGGCCGTCGCGGCGGCAACCACCCTGATAGGCTATGTGACAGTCTGCGTCACCTCTCCATGCATGGGGGGCCCTAGCCGCCTTGCAGCTGCGGTAGCAGTGGTTGTGCTCGTGGCCGCGGCGGGTTACGTCGTGAACGACTACTATGATGTAGGTGCCGACATGGTGTCGAAGCCGTGGAGACCTATTCCCTCTGGACGTGTGAGCAGGCGTGAGGCTCTCATCCTGGCCCTAGCCCTCTTCATTGCTGGGTTGGCGGTCTCGGTACCTCTGGGTATCCTCGGTGTGTTATTTGCGGCTGTGAATGCTTTATCAGTGTACCTTTACTCGGCCCTCATAAAAAGGACGGGCTTTGTAGGAAACATGCTTGTTGCTGCGAACTCCTCTGCCACGATAGTGCTTGGAGCCCTAGCTGCCTGTGATGGCACAGATAGGTGCCCCCAAGTCGTTCTTGTGCCTATATCTATATCATTCCTACTCGTGCTAGGCAGAGAGATAGTTAAAGGCATAGAGGACTACTGGGGCGACATGAAGGAGTGTTATATGACCCTCGCTGTGAGCCTTGGGCCGCGTTTTGCGGCACGGGCAGCGGCCCTCCTACTATTCCTCACTGCTGTAGCAAGTGTGCTTCCACCGCTGCTCTACCCACGCTACGGTGTAGCCTACATGGTGTTTGCGGGGCTAACCGACGCGACAATACTGTACTCCATAGCAAAATTACTGGCTGCAAGGAGCGACGACGAGCTTATAGAGATAGCTAGGAGACTGAGAAGCATTCTAAAGGCAAGCTTCGGGCTCGGTGCCCTTGCTTTCCTATTGGGCCCCGTGGTAGGTTAGAATAGTTGGAAATCAAGGATGGAGTCAGCGAGGTCGGTGACGCTCACAGCCCCCATTAGGGGCTCACATCTGCAATAGGGTAGCCTCATCATCTGGCCCAATGTGCTCTGCTGGAGATAGCTGTTACGCTTGTTCACAGAGTGTCGCCAGCCTCCTTGCGGCGGCTCTCAGTTTAACAAGCTCTCTCTGGCCTTCAAGGAAGTACAAGTTTAGTGTATATGCGAGCCTCTGCACCATGCCAGGATCCGTACCCTCGATGATGGTGAGGCCGTTGACTCGGAGCGGCACATCTATCCTACTGTGGGCTCTAACGGTTAGATAATAGGACACGGAGCGTTGGGTAAAACGATACCCCACGTACTTGAACCCGTGATGCGCCATAAGGTTAGCAGCTACGTCGGCCCAGTAGAGGCTACAGCTATGGAGTGCTACAAGCGGTGGCTGTGCAGATGCCCAGACGTAGCTTTGACCCGTAGCCAAGGCCTCGCGGATAGCATCGAGAAGCTCACTGGGCTCGACTCTACCGTGCCAGGATGCGACTATACCACCAGCCTTCTTATCTTTTGGGTGAGGAGCCGCGAATACTGCTATGCGGCCACTACAGCTACTGGAGGTGACCATATATGGGCAGCTATTGATAGCCTCCAGTACGTCAACAATGTCTCTGTCAACAACGCCAGCGGCAGTGTCCCGGGCGAGCCTCTTGAGGAGGCGTTCTCGAACCTGCCTCCAGCGGAGGCTGTCACATGTACTCCTCGGAGGCTCCGCACTCATAGAGAACCCCTAGCCACGAAGCCAGCTGTAGCCTGGCAGACATATTCGCAGGGTCAGTGTGGATTATCAGAACGTTACCTAGACCCTCTATACGGGATAGCACCGTGTTCTCTCTATTGTCTATGTAGAGGAGCGTCGTGGCAAACCTAGCTAGCGGCCCTACGAGCCTATAGAGTGGCCTTGCACATGCCTGGAACCCGGGCTTGCCGAAAGCGGCTGCCGGGTGGAGCGGATTAGGCGTCCCTAACGTACCGCATCCGCCAGGTGTTTCCTCAACCTCAAGAGGGTCCGCATCAGCGGCGAGGATAACTAGGCCGCGCGACGGCGTCTTTGTGGCTCTCTCTACCACGTCTCTGAAGCCTAGCTCTATAACCCTAAAGCCCATCCCCGACAACTGCACCCTATAGATGTCACTACCATAGTACAGACACTCGAGCCCTCTCTTCACAATCCTACCTTGCCCCCATGCAGGCTCTGCCAGTTGATAAGCGTTCGTGGTTTCCCTGCAGCTAGGCTCGCAGACAATGCTCCCAACGCCAACGACACGGTCAGTAACGAAGCCTTTCGCGCTAAGGGAAGCGGTGAATGGCGAATCTATAATAGCACATTTGCATCCCGAGACTATGCTAGTTACTACCTGGTGAAACACCTCGGGGCTCTTCATCATATCCTCTATCATGAAGACTATGCTGCCTTCCTTGAAGTACGGCATGGTGTGCCCCTCAGCAGCCTGGTTACCAATCACCGTCCTATGTCGCTCTCAGGCCTTACATGGCTCGTCATCGGGGCAGCCCTTTATAGCCCTATGGCTGGAATAGCCGCTATTAAGACTACGACGTTAGCTTAATGCAGCTTGCTGTTTGACACATCTATCCGGGGTGCCCTTAAAGCGACCCTACCTCTCGGCTAATACAGAAGAAGACGGCATGAAGAAGACAAGGCGGCCACATACCCGGAGGGATGACATGCTCTATGCTTAGGCGCTGGATAAAGAAACGCGAACTTATGGCCTACCACATACTGCGGAGATACGTCGAGGTTATGGGCACGAATAGTATCAACGTAGGTGACGCAGTGGAAATTCTTCGTGATGTTCACGGCAGCAAACGTGTAGCGCGCAACGTTCTCCGAAGTCTTATTAAAAAAGGCTTGCTGGTAAGGGAAAAGCCTCACGTCTACAGTGTGGTGCCTCTAACTGACATGTTGGACAAAATTGCGGTGCACTATATCGCTGGCAGGCTTCGGAGAAGGGGCCTCGAGGTAGATGTGGATGAGCAAAACAAGGTGGTAATTATTGAAATAGGAGAGGCTGACATGCCTTGTGAGTCCCTCCGTCGATTAGGGGAGGTTGTGTCGGCGCTTGGCTACAGGTTAAGGCCGTCCCCGGACAATACAGCGTGTGTAACAGAGTAGACAACCTTTACGTCATATACGTCATAGATCTGGGGCAGTGTTGGAGGCCGCAGGCAAATAGACAAGTGCCCAAAGACTTGTATGGACACATGTTCTGTTCGGGAAATAATTGCCCGACTGCCGTGTGGCCGCTACTCCTCCTCGTATATTTCAACCACTATCCTTGCCTTAACTTTATCTTTCGAGAATGGAGGTGGAGTCTCGCCTAAGTCGACTGCAAATGTTACTGGGTTGCCTAGGCTATCAGTAAACCTTATTTCAGCCACATAGCGTTTCTTGGGTCCACTCTCGAAGGCTTTAAGCACGGCCTCGTATATCCTGCTTAGCGCCATCTGCAAGGCAACGGGACTTGCGAAATCCTCCGGCCTTAGTTGTATGGCTTGCAGGCCCTGCATAACCTCTCCGACGCGTGCTTCTCCCTCGAATATGGCGAGCCTCTTGTTCGCGGATTCTTCGCTCATGCCCTTTCGCACCCCGACACTAGGTGATGTCGCGGGCTAGGCTTTAATCAAAACTGTGCAGGGTGTTGATAGTAACGTCCTCCTAGTCTACAGTGTATAGCCGCAGTAATTACGACACAGTTACTGAGCTAGGATCTGCACGCATTGATGACTAGGGAGGCGGCTCTATACATGGCGGCTCCTTTGCTAGGATACATGGGCATATGGAATACTTATATAGTCTCTACTAGGCCGGTGCCGCTAAGAGGGGTAGCATAAAAGGGAGGTAATCAGCGCCATGAAAGTGTACATCGTTGACCACTTCACTGGGAGCTACGCACTTAATGAAAAGAAGGATCTATTGGAGTTCGAGCATGGTCCGAAGAACCTTGACGATATGGTTGAGGAGGCTCTCAAGATAGAGAGAGGTGAGGCCAGTGCGGCATATCTGAGACTCCTTGACAAGCTGAAGCAGCGCGGCGTTAAGCATGTGGTTGTTGAAACCACGGAGATGGCCAAGGTAGCCTCTGCTAACGGCTTCGAGGTTAGCGTTGAACCAGCCAACGATATTGCACGCTACTTTAGAGAGCATGCGGAGCAAATAGCTATTGACACGGGATTCGTAAAGAGTAGTGAGGATTTCGCAACGCTTCTACACGACTTCACAATAGAGCTTACTCGCAGGAAGCTACGCCGTGCCGCCCAGAAGCGGGATCTGCTGGCGGCGCAAGCAATAAGGGCAATAGACGACATAGACAAGACTACAAACTTGTTCGCTGCGCGTCTTCGCGAATGGTATAGCTTACACTTCCCTGAGCTAGATGACCTTGTCCGCGAGCACGAGGACTACGTCAAGATAGTCGCCGAGCTCGGTCACAGAGACAACATAACGGTTGAGAACCTTGTAAAGCTAGGCTTCAGTGAAGAGAAGGCTAAGAAGATAGCCGAGGCGGCCGCTAAGAGCATGGGTGCAGACTATCCCGAGTTCGACATAGAGCCCATGCAGAGACTAGCGCGGATAACGCTGGACCTCTACAAGCTGCGCCGTGACCTAGCGGACTATATAGCACAGGTAATGAAGGAGGTTGCTCCCAACGTCACTGCGCTGGTGGGTCCCCTGCTTGGCGCTAGGCTCATAAGCCTAGCTGGGAGCCTGGAGGAGCTCGCCTTCCTGCCTGCCAGCACTATACAGGTGCTTGGTGCCGAGAAGGCTCTCTTCCGTGCACTCCGTACTGGCGGCAAGCCCCCGAAGCATGGCGTCATATTCCAGTATCCCGACATACACCGTAGCCCTCGCTGGCAGCGCGGTAAGATAGCCAGGGCTCTAGCAGCCAAGCTCGCTATTGCTGCAAAGGTTGATTACTTCACGGGCAGGTATATTGGTGATAAGCTTAAGGAGGCACTTCGGAAGAGGATAGAGGAGATAAAGAGGATATACAAGAAGCCGCCGAAGCGCAAGAAGGAGGAGATAAAACCGGCAAAGCCTGCAAAGGCAAAGGCTCGGGCCAGGCGCCCAGCAAGGCGCGGCAAGGGAGGCAAGCCCAGGAAGGGTAAGGGCGGAAAGAAGGGGCGACGCTAGCCTCTATTCCACTGTCTCCCTCACAACCGTGTCTCGTGGCTTAATACGATGGCTTGCATGCGGGGTGGCGCGTAATGCCCGAGGTTGTGAGCGTAAAGGAGCACGACCGGTACAAGAATGTATACATAGTTGAGCTTGAGGACGGCTCCATAAAGCTAGCTACGGTCAACCTGGCTCCAGGCAAGCGTGTTTACGGCGAGAGACTCTTCAAGTGGGGCGACAAGGAGCTACGCGAATGGAACCCCTATAGGAGCAAGCTTGCAGCCGCGCTTTTCAAAGGCATAGAAGAGCTTCCGATAAAGGAGGGCGACAAGATCCTCTACCTGGGCGCTGCGACAGGTACAACTCCCAGCCACGTGTCTGACCTCGTGGGCCCTAGCGGTAGAGTCTATGCGCTCGACGTTGCGCCAAGAGTCATGCGCGAGCTCATAGCAGTGTGCGAGACGAGACCAAACATGTTCCCCCTGCTTAACGACGCCAAGAAGCCCTATGAGTACCGTCATGTTGTTGAGCTCGTTGACGGCATATATGCTGATGTCGCCCAGCCGGAGCAGGCCGAGATAGTAGCCGACAATGCCGACTTCTTCTTAAAGGATGGTGGCTACCTGCTTCTCGCGATAAAGGCTAGAAGCATAGACGTGACTAAGGAGCCTAGCGAAATATTCAAACAGCAGATAAACGTGCTAAAACAGCGTGGCTTCGAAATAATAGACATGGTGCATCTGGAGCCGTTCGATAAAGACCATGCAATGGTGTATGCCCGCTACCGTAGAGAAAAGAAGGAATCACGCGAAGAGTCAGCATAATTAACGCATGCGGTAGCCTAACTAGGGTATTTTTAACTAAAAACTAATTTTTGGCATATTTGGCATAGGGGTGTAGCCCACAGCAAGGATACCTCTTCCTCTCAAAAAGTGCTGTCCCAATGCAAGCGGCATTGTTAGAACTGTTAAGGGCTTGTTCCAGGTGCTTGCTGAGGGGTTTCTCGGCGCTTGTCGATGGAAAGGTGCGGCTCCCTTGAGTGGTGCTGCAGGTCTAGGGTCTGACAGGCTGCGCCGGCTCCTAGCTAAAAAGCTCTACGAGGAGAAGAAACGTTTTGAGATGATGGTACCTGCAGAGTATCGTACGCTACGTGAGCTCCTGGAAGAGGAGGTGCCCTCTGTCCGGCTCGTGTCTGGTGACTATCATGTGTTTGATCGAAGGGATCTAGAGGCGCTTGCTTCTGATCTCCCATGGTATATTCGTGGTTTCATTCGGTTGCCCTGGCTCTTTAGTTACCGGAGGGCGGGCTTCAAGCAGGTCTATAGGCTCGAGGCGCCTGGCAGGTGGGTGGCTCGGGCCTTAAACTACATATTTGAGGGTGATATAGGGGGAGAGTTGTGGGAAGTAGACGCGTGGCGTTTTCCCCGACTACTGCGAAGATATAAAAGCCTTATCTTGGTGATTCTCCATATAGACGCTACTGGAGAAGAAAGTAGCTAGACATTGCATGGTATAGTCAGGTGTAGCTGCCTTGTCACTGACTGCGGGGTAAGAGAGGTGATGTTAATGAGGCTTGCTGAGCTCCTTGACAGTGTTGACATGCTGCTCCGGATGTACGGTTACCGTGTGGAACACATACGTTACCCAGATGAACCTTCTAGGCGTAGCATTGATGTAGTCGCTGTGAAGGACGGTAAAGAGATGCTTGTCAAGGTTGTTGAGGATACGAGGGATCTATCGGCAACCGACGTTAGGGAGTTGAACGCATGTAGTAATGTTCTCGAGGCCGCAGGGATAATCGTTGCCGGCAGTGATAATGGCGAAGAAATAGACTACATGGTGGCTCTCGAGAAGGGTGGTACATATGCTGTGAGCGTCGAGGGCCTAGAGTCCGCCCTACGTGGTGGCGTCTACGTTGTTCGGAGGCAGAACAACTACTACATGCGCGTTGATGGAGCCAAGCTGAAGGAGAAGCGGCTGGAGAAAGGCTACAGCCTCGGCGATGTTGCGGCATACCTAAGCGTTAGTAGGAGAAGCGTGTACTTGTATGAGCAGGAGGAGAGCCTTGTGTCCCTGCCAGTAGCCCTCAAGCTCATGGAGCTCTTCGGGGAGGACATCTTCAAACCGTTCAACATCATCGAGCAAGAGCATGCCCACAGAGAGGCCAGGATATATGCGTCGCTCTCTCAGACTAGTAGCAAGGCTCAGCTTGCTAGAATACTAGCATCCCACGGGTACAGTGTTGCGGCTACACGTCGCATACCGCCCGACATCGTTGCAGACAAGAGCGGTGCTAAGAAGGGGAAGAGCAGGATAATAGTTGTAGTTGAACGCAAGCGCGACAGCGTACTAGAGAGAAGAATAGAGGAAGCTAAGCGTGTCGCGAATCAGCTTCAAGCTGAGATTGTCGCGTTTACGCAGCGCAGGTACATAGCGGAAGACTACGACGTCGAAGTCATAAAGAATATTGACGAACTAAGGCTCCTGATAGCTGAGAAGGATAGTGAAGCCGATAACGTCTAGAGTTGACCTTCTACTCTTACGCGCTGACGGAGAGAGGGGCACGGGCTGGGGCCCATCTCCGGTCGGCGGAGGATAAGACCTCCCGGCTAGGCATTTTGCATGGCCAGTTCTGGTGCTTCATCGCCTGAGGGAGGGACTCTCCTCTTTTAGTCCACGGTGCTGGGGGCTTTGTGAGCTACTCAAGGTGGCCGGCTAGCTGGGGGTGGCCTCCTTGATAACGTTGAAGGAAAGGGTGTACATAGCTGAGCTTATGGAGAAGGGTGAGATAGGCAAGGAGTATGTTGTAGCTGGCTGGGTTGACACGGTTAGAGTGCACGGGAAGCTTGTCTTCGTTGTTTTAAGGGACCGTAGCGGGAAGATGCAGGTTGTGGCAAAGAAGAACATCTCTGAGGATGCGTGGAGAACTGCGAAGAGCTTGACGCCGGAGAGTGTCGTAGCTGTACGGGGTGTTCTTGTCGAGAGTAAGGCTGCTCTTGGTGGACGCGAGCTACAGGCTAGAGAAATCGTTGTGTATAGTAAAGCTGAGCCTCTGCCGATAGACATCCATGATCACGCCAAGACGGTGCTGGCTAAGCGGCTTGACTGGCGCTTCCTAGACCTGCGTAACCCGCGCAACCAAACAATATTCCTCGTGGAGGCCGAGATGGCGCGCGCTGCGAGGGAGTGGTTTGCGAGCAATGGCTTTGTCGAGATATTTACTTCAAAGATTGTTGGTGCGGCCACTGAAGGCGGCGCCGAAGTGTTCAGCATAGTCTACTTTGACAAGCCTGCGTTCCTAGCGCAGAGTCCTCAGCTATACAAGCAGATGGGCGTCATTGCTGGGTTTGAGAGGGTTTACGAGATAGGTCCAGCATTCCGTGCCGAGCCTCACCACACTACGCGGCATCTCACCGAGTATACCAGCGTGGATCTAGAGATGGGCTTCATAGATAGCTACGAGGATGTAATGGATGCTGTTGAGGGTGTTGTAAGGGCAATGGTTGAGGCTGCTGTGGGGCGCTACCGTAGCAGAATCGAGGAATACTTCCCGGGCGCTGTGCTTGAGTTGCCCAAGAAGATACCAAGGATAACCATACGTGAAGCGTATAAGCTACTTGAGGCGGCTGGCGTAAAGGTGGAGTGGGGCGAGGACCTTAGCAGTGAGGCTGAGAGAAAGCTGGGCGAGATAGTTGAACGAGAGTATGGGTCGCCAATAGTCTTTGTGACCGAGTATCCCTGGAATGCCAGACCATTCTATACTATGAAGAAGCCCGACGAGCCGGAGTGGACCCTAAGCTTTGACCTGTTGTTCCGTGGGCTCGAGATAGCCACCGGTGGGCAGCGCGAGCACCGTTACGAGGTCCTTCGCAGGCAGATAGAGGAGAAAGGCCTCAACCCAAAGAACTTTGAGTGGTACCTGGCAATGTTTAGGTATGGCGCACCTCCACACGGCGGGGCCGGCATCGGTCTTGAGCGCGTAGTCATGCAGACGCTGGGTCTGAGCAACATAAGAGAAGCAAGGCTCCTACCGCGTGACCCGGAGAGACTGACTCCCTAGTCCTTCTTCCTGGCTCCCGTTGTTTCTTCGAAGGACGTTGCTGGCGGGGGCTCGGCCCCCTACGCCTCTACAGCCCCGCCCTAAGACGCGAGGGCGGGTTCCGCGTCGTCTAGCCACCTCATGGCCCCCTTCTGGGCTTCGTCCAGCTGGGGTGTTGTAAACAGTCGCGCTAGCCTGCGGAGTCAGTATTATTAGCTTGGCGAGAAGTCGGGCCCTATTGATAGCGGGGATTAAACGGCTTGAAACATGGTGGCGGCGAGCTTCACCGGGCCTGGCCTTTCGACGAGAAGCCGCTGCTGGTCTTCTGGGAGACAACTAAGGCCTGCATGTTGGCCTGTAAGCATTGCCGTGCTTCAGCAATTCTCGAGCCTTTGCCTGGCGAGTTAAGTCATGAGGAGGCTATGAAGCTACTCGATGACCTGGCTGGGTTTGGTAAGCCTCTGCCCATACTAGTCTTTACCGGCGGCGATCCGTTGATGAGGAAGGACATCTGGCAGCTTGTTGCGCGTGCCAAGGAGCTCGGGTTTAGGGTAGCTCTCGCGCCTGCAGTGTCACCGCTCCTTAACGATGACGCGATAAGGAAGATGCTAGACTATGGTGTTGATGGCGTCAGTATAAGCATTGATGGTGCTAGGCCGGAGACACATGACGGCATTCGAGGCATACCAGGCGTGTTTAAGAGATCGCTAGAGGTTGTTAGGAAGATGATCGATGTCGGTTTGCGTGTCCAGGTTAACACTGCGGTTATGCGTGACAATGTACTCGAGCTTCCTGACATGGTTAAAATGCTTAAGGACCTCGGTGTCACGACGTGGGAGGTTTTCTACCTAATACCGGTGGGTAGGGCACAGCGCGAGCTGGACCTCACGCCAGAGGAGTGGGAGGATGTAAGCCATTTCCTCTATGAGGCCTCGAAGTATGGCATAGTTGTGAGGACCACTGAGGGCCCGATGTTTCGTCGTGTTGCGGTGGTTAGGCGTCTGCTTGAGCTAAATGGTATCGAGCCGGACACCGTGCTGGAGACCGGTGCTCTATATCGTAAGCTAGTGGGGAGGCTGAGGGAGCTCCTCGGAGAGCCGATGGGCAAGCCGCTGGCTTCTACCACGGGTACTCGTGACGGAAAAGGAATCATATTCATATCGCATGACGGGATTGTGTATCCTAGCGGCTTTATGCCCTATCCTGTCGGCAGTGTAAGGACGCAGAGTATTGTCAGTATTTACAGGAATAACGTATTGTTGAAGAAGATTCGTGCGGCGGAGTTCAATGGAAGGTGTGGTGTGTGCGAGTTTAGGGATATCTGTGGCGGCAGCAGAGCGAGGGCGTACATACTCGGGGGCGACCCGCTGGGAGAGGACCCGGCGTGTCTCTATGTGCCTGGAGGCTTCAGCCGCTTGTTAGAGAAGTATAGGCTTGATGTTGAGAGGGCGGTCCGTGAGATACGAGGCTTGCGCTACGTGCTGCCGGTCTCCCGTAGCAACCGGGATAACGCATGTTAAAGCTTAGCCGCTTCTGGGGGATAGGAAATAGGAAACAGGAATGGGCAAGCTAGGTGGAGGATTTGACGGAGCCAGCGGTGAGGCTAGAACCTAGATGGGTTGTAGACGCTTTAATGGAGCTGCAGTACAGGTTCCCGCTAACCGAGACACCATACCAGGAGGTTGCTGACAGAATAGGAGTCCCCCTAGAGGAGCTCATAGCTCAGCTTAGGCGCCTTAACCGGGAAGGCTTACTCAAGCGTGTCGGCTTCTACTTCAACTATAGGGCTGCGCGTCGCAGAGCAGCACTAATAGCCCTCCAAGCAACTCAGCCAGAGGAAGCGACAAAATACCTAATGGGAGTGCTTGAGGTCACGCATAGCTACATACGTCTTCATCCGGTGTACAACCTATGGGTGGTGGGCAAGCATCCAGACCCGGACAAGATCGTTGAGGCGGCACGTAACGCAGCTGAGCGCTACGGTAGTGGCAGGTGGCTAGTCCTCTGGGGCGTAAGGACACACCGCCTAAGCGTAAAGTACGATCTGTACCGCGGCATAAGCCGGGCTGGCCCCCTGGGCAGGGTTGAGCCGAACCCGCCGACACCAGAGAGCCTCGGTATACCAACCCGGGTGGCACGTGCACTACGCGTTCTGCCAATTGAGCCTAGGCCCTACAAGGCCTTGGCAGCGAAGCTCGGCTTTGACGAAGCAACGCTGCACACTTACATGCGGGAGATGCTAAAAAAGGGCATAATCGGTGACCCAGGAGCAGCTCTCGACGGTCATAAGCTGGGCTTCACATATAACGCTATGTTCACAATAGCTCCACGTAGCGGTGTAGAGCTGCCAGAGCTCTGTAGGTGGGTTGTTGATAACGTCGAGGAGGCCACACACGTAGTAGAGCGGAGCGTGACGCCGCCAGGCGCCTGGAGGCACCTATGTTACTTCATGTTCCATTCTGTTAACGAGAGGCAAGCCGAGCCGGTAAAGGAGAGAATTATCAAAAGCGAGGTTGTAGATGACGTGTTAATTATACCGAGCATCAGGGATATGCTGCCTGGAGTAATAAGGTAACCAGCTAGTAAAACTCTATGGAAATCTAGCTTCGTGCAGGCGGCGTGGGATAAGAACAAGTCTTCTCCCTTGTTTTTCAGGCGACATATTTGGTTAACAAAATCGGTCATAGTCTAAGGTGGTATAGGGGCAAGGGTATGGCCCCGGTTTGGTGGTGAGCCAGTTTGATACCCGTTACTGTAATGGTGGCTGGTAAGGGCACTGTCTCGTCACGGATAAAAGGCCACTACAATGCCCGCAGGCCACCTAGCTTCTCTGACCTCTATAGGCCAATTGTGTTCTGGAACATAACGTACCAGTGTAACCTGAGGTGTCTCCATTGCTACATTAACGCGTTGCGGGAGCGTAGCCCGTACGAGCTCACTACAGAGGAGGCAGTAAGGGTATCTGAGGAGATGGTTAGGATAGGCATCCCGCTTGTCATCTTCAGCGGCGGCGAGCCCTTAGTTAGGGAGGACTTCTGGAAGATAGTTGAACCAATGGCTGGAAAGCAGCGACCAAAACTATCATTAAGCACAAATGGTACCTTAATAACGAGAGATGTTGCTGAAAAGCTTGCATCATATGGGTTCATGTATGTTGGCATATCAATTGATAGTATAAGGCCTGAGTGGCATGACAAGTTCCGTGGTGTACGTGGCGCGTTCGAGGCCACTATGCGTGGAATAAAGAATAGCATAGACGCGGGTCTAGATGTAGGCATAAGGACGACTATAACACGCTATAATGTCAAAGAAGTTCCAGATATACTGAAATGGGCGTATGAGCACGGCATACGGCGTGTAAGCCTATACATACTAGATACCGTCGGCAGAGGGGTCTCAATAAAGGAATGGTTGCCTACGCATGAGCAGCTGCGCTGGCTAGCAGACATGCTTATCGAGGAAGCCAGGAAATACGCGGACAGCATGGAGATACTCATAGTGAGGGGCCAGTTCCTCGGCTTCTACATTGCCGACAAGCTGGCAAAGAGCCGCGAAGAATTCCTAAGCTACATAAAGCTTCTCGATGCGCAAGGCAACTGCGGCAGAAAGAGCATAAGCATATACCCCGACGGGACTGTTAAGCCGTGTCAGTTCATAGACTGGGTAAGCCTAGGTAACGTTAGGGAGAAGCCGTTGAAGGAGATACTCAGTAAGAAGAACGAGGCCTTCAAGCCTTTCCTCGAGATAGAGAAGCACCTACGCGGCCCCCGCTGCTCGGCATGTCCATTCCGTAGAATCTGCGGCGGCGGCAGTCGTGGAAGAGCGCTGGAAGCAACCGGCGACCCCTGGGGCGACGACCCACTCTGCTTCATAGACTACCATGCCCTTGCTCAGAAGTACGGCATAAGCCTTAGCGAGGTCCTATAGCTCTATCATTTCTACAAGGTTTCGCTATTTTCTTGAGCTTGGCTAGTTCCTGAAGCGGCGGGATTTCCTTCAGTTTTTCACAACGTAGTAGCTCCCATATTATGCCGGGCGGCCTGGGCTCCCTGTCCTTGAAGTGTAGCAGGCGCCTCGGCGTCGCTGCATAGTCGAGAGTGAGGTCGTAGGGATCGCGGGGCAGCTCCGGGACAAGCTGGAGGTCGTGGATAGTTGTGACTATGGGTGTGTTTTCATCGACTTTGCCTAGTTCCCATAGGATAGCGTACTCGAGCTCAGCGTAGCCCTCTCCCTTCCCTAGGCGGCGGCCCCGCCTATCTACAGCAACAGAGCCCGTTACAATAATGTCAACTTTTTCGATGCGACGTTGTAGCTGTAGAAGCCCTATCTTTTCTCCGAGACTGAACGCACCCCTTATGGTGGCGGCCTTAGCCACTAAGCCTTCGGGTATCTTTGAAGGATCAAGGAGCAGGAAGCCTTCCCGCAGCCTAGGCGTCGCCATGAGAAGTAGCTTGCCCTCCCTGAGTGCAGCCTCGCGTAGCCAACGCTGTGGTGCGTCAGGATTCGCCTTGACTACATACGCGTCCCTCCATTCGGGTAGGCGTGTTATACGTAAAGCCGCTTCACGTGCTCCGACGAAATTTGGTATCCTGCCATGTACGGGCCTAGGGAAGGCTGCCACCCCCTTCTCTTCCAGTAGGCTCCATATGCGGCGCCGTATCTCGTCCTTGACCCTCCGTGTCTCATTAGTCACGGTGTGGCCACCCCGCGCGATGGGAGCCTCGTCAGCCCCAAGGATGTCAGGCGCTCTGCTCTGTAATGCGGTCCGCGGCTGTGCTAAGGGTCTCTAGTGTTGCGCGCAGACGAAGGCCTAGGAGTAGGAGCCTCGCGGCTAGGGATATGCCTCTCCAGCCACCTCTCCGTGCAAGGGGTGTGAGCTGCTTAAGGAAGACTAGCGTCTCGCGTAGCTCGCTGATTCTTACTCCAAGCCTCTTGGCGGCTTCAGCTGCACTGTCAGAGCTGGCTATGGCCTTTAGTCTCTCTATGTGGTGTGGTGGCACAGGCGGCGGTGAGAGTATGAGACGTAGTATTTCTGCTGTTGCTTCAACAACAGTTCCGTAGACTATGTTCTCGAGCTCCTCGGCATCAACTAGGAAGACATCCTCAAGCTCTATTACATTAATGCCAAGTTTTTCAGCGAGCTTCTTAGCGGCGTCGTCAGCAAAGCCTTTAGCAACGACTAGCGGCTTTGCTTCTAGTAGCTCTGCAGCAGTATAGACCTGCCTCACGCCATGTACATCGAGACGTCCGGCCTTCACCTCTACAACGTAGCGTTCACCATCCGGTCCAATAGCTATAGCATCGACCTCGCCGACTTCGATGCCGTCAATTAGGAGCTTCTTATGTGTCTCAACGATGTTGAACCCTCTTTCCTCTAGAATTTTGAACGCTATTCTCTCACTTGCAAGCCAGCGTCGCCTCCCGGTACCCATCAGTAGTCAAACCCCACGACAGTAACGGGATCAAACTTGCCGGGATAAGGGCTCTGGAGCAAGCCCTGGCTCTGTACTAGGCAGCAGCGATTACAGCTTTGTTCTAGTCCCGGCACTCTGGGCGGCCCTGCACGGTGCGGCGGTGGTTCGCAGTGGACGAGACGGCAGAAAGGAGAAGACTGCTAGAGTCTCTCGAACCCGTAGAAGACGTCACTATAGATGACGAAAACGTAGCGAAGCTAGTAGAAATCTACGACTCAATATATGGATTCATGGCAGGCCATCTTTCAAGAGCCGCAAGGTTGCTTGCAAGGTGTCTCTCCGACGCAGATCTCCGCGTCATATCTTTCACCGCCAACCTTGTCGCTACGGGGCTTCGTGGCATCTTGGCCCAGCTGATACGTGAGAGGGTCTTCAACCTCGTAGTCACTACATGTGGCACGGTAGATCACGATATCGCGCGGGGCACGGGTCACCGCTACTATAAGGGTTACTTCGAGGCTGATGACAGAGAGCTACGTCGACTTGAGATACATCGTCTAGGCAACATCTTCATTCCATTCGAAAACTATGGGCCCCCCGTAGAGAAGACGACCTACCGTGTGCTTGACGGGCTTGACCGTAACAGAGAGTGGGGCATATACGAGATACTCTGGGAGATAGGCCGTGAGCTTAGAGACGGCATCCTACGGGCGGCCGTGGAGACGTCAACGCCTGTGATAGTGCCAGGGTATTTGGATGGTGCGTTCGGGACGGCGTTATTCACGTACATGCAGACGCATAGGGACTTGAAAATAAACCCGTTTAAAGACGAGGAGGTAATGGCAAATAGGTTTTTCTCAGCCAAGAAGGCTGTAGGCCTGCTTATTGGTGGCGGGATAAGCAAGCATCACAGCATCTGGTGGGCCCAGTTCAGAGAAGGGTTTGACTGCGTCGTATACATGACGACCGCTGTAGAGTATGACGGCAGCTTGAGTGGAGCGCATCCACGGGAGGCCATAAGCTGGGGGAAGGTCCGGCCAGAGGCGGGCCACATAGTGGTATATGGTGATGCGACTATTCTACTACCGCCTATCGCCGCGTATCTGCTAAGGCGGCTGCGTAGACGAGAGTAAGACAGCTAAGCATCGCTAACGCCCTTCACATAGAGGTACAGTACGCGCGTCATGCCGGCGACCACGTGTCTCTCTACTTGAACCGGCCTCCAGCCTGGAACTTCGAAGTCTAGCGTGACAACACGTGTGCCTAGGCGAAGCTCTCTCTCAAGCTTTGGACGGAGCTGGGCATTGACACGCGTCAAGAGATACATGTAGACTATGTCGGCATCACCTAAGTCGATATTAAAGAAGCTATCATTAATGAACCTTATCTTATCGTACACCTTTTCTTTTCTAGCGTTCTCCATAGCCTGCTCTATAAGTTCACGGCGTAGTTCAACGCAGACACCAATGGAGCCCCTCTTTGCGGCCTCTATCACAACCCTACCGTCTCCGCACCCCAAGTCGTAGAATACCTTCCCAGGCCCTGGCTTAGCCAGGCGCATCACGTGCTCTATGAGCTGCCGCCTCGTAGGAACCCATGGCACATTGTGTGCGCCTAGGACGCTCAGGGGTAGTTCACGGAAAAGAAATCCTATCTGCATCGCGTATCCCCACGCGATAGTGGACTCTGATACCTAGAGGCTTATATTGAGAAAACGACCTTCAATCATTGCAGGGAATAATGAGATAAAAAGGGGTCATATGTTGCCTCATAATCTGCGGGCTCGGCACGAAGCCCATAGGTATGTTGTTTACAGCGCCTGGCAGGGGTTTGCTGTCCGTTGCAGTGCACCGATTGGAGGCAAATGCTGCCAAAGCTTAACGATAATGACCCCCAGGCGTTAGAGGAGGTTAGGCGTTGTCTCGTTCTCCAGTATTTTGGAGACGAGCTTAGGACGGCGCAGGCATGGATAAAGGAGTTCAAGACAATGCTTGAGAAGGTTATGCACGTTGTTGGGGCGAGGTCGGTTCTCCTCTCTAAGGAGTTAAGAAGCTTTGTTGACGACCCATTACGGCATTTGATGAAGAAGATATTCATATATACGCATGATTTAGCTAAAGGTAAGTATAGTATTGAGGAGTATGAGCGTACCGCTCTCGCGGCTCTCCGTACAAGTCTTAGGACGAACCTCCGGACCCTTTACGAGAACTGGGTCCTCCTAGCGCTGGTTCGCGGGTTGGCAAGATACCCGGTTAAGATATTCTATCCAGAGCATGGGGCCCTGCTTCTTGAGCGGAGTGGTAGGCAACGTAGCGGCATTATTCCTCCCAATTTTGTGCTTCACGTCGTCTCTCGGGGTCTGTTGTCATTCTATCTAGAAGCCCCACGGCCTGTCGGTTGGGGGGACACGCATGACCTAGCGAAGGCGTGGAAGTTGTATGTTGCGCTTCGCCCAGATATAATGGTTTATAGTGGCTTTGTAGAGAACATAGTGTCTGTCAAGGATGATCCTCCTATAAAGACGCCGGACGTGATAATAGAGGTTAAGGAGCTTGAGGACTGGTACGTGAGGGTCCGTGAAGTGCGTGGACCCTTCGCTAGGGCTATGAGTGCGGAGGAGTGGAGGAACAGGTGGATACGGGGTCTCTGGGCAGGCCTTGCAGACGTTCTGGGTGTGGAGACGCCCGAGAAGGCCTACGAGCAGGTCCGTAGCAGGCGTGGGCTTAGGCTGAGCGAGCCTCAGATAATTCAGCTTTACATGCGTGTTTACCGTCCAAAAATGCTGTTCCTGGTCTCGAAGAAGCCGGTAAGGCAGGCTATAAGGGCTGAGCTGGAGTCGCAAGGGATCATCGTTGTTGATGGTGTCGGGTTTGACTGGAAGAGGTTAGCTACGGTTTCGGAACATATCGCAAGCATCGCAGGCTATACGGGCATCCAGGGTGTCCCGGTGCTGGTGCCTATTGACGTGCTTGCTTTTATTGAGGAGCTTGCTGTAGAGCTGGGCCTGGGCCTAGAGGAAGTTGTGGCTGCGGCGCTTCGCTTCGCGGCAGGACACAAAGACGCGGTTAGAGCGACGGCTAGACTATATGGTATGGGAGAGTATCATACAAGACATAGAGGTAATAGAACCGAGATATAGCTTGCTCGGCCATCTCTTCTCCTTCGGGTACGCCGAGCGCGTCCGGCGCGAAGCTATCGGCTATGCCCTAGCCAAGCTCGGTAAGGCACGAGTCGCGGTGGATGTAGGCGCAGGGCCCGGCGACTCGGTGAGAGTTCTCGCCTCTACAGGAAGGGTAGGCTACATTGTCGCCGTGGAGCCCTCTGGGATTCTCGTGCAGAAATCCTGCAGCAACGGGGGCCCTCTCTGCGAGCCCGTCCAGGCCGTCGCCGAGTACCTGCCGGTTAGAGACAGCGCAGCAGACCTTGCTTCATCCTTCTACGCTGTGCGCGACTACAAGGACACCGTGGTTGGCCTCAGAGAATTGTTGCGTGTCGCCAATGTAGTCGCTATAGGCGACATATTCGTGCCGAGCGATCCCTTGAAACGGTTAGCCGTGAAAACGTGGACATGCATTGTGGCCCCCCTCTTGGCGTCTATAATCTACTTCGTCAAGGGGGCACGGTATAGGGGCATATGCCGGTCGCTGCGCGGCTGGTGCAGTGTGGAGAGACTTGCAGCAACCGTTGCAGACATAGCGGGCAACAAGGTGGAAGTAGCCTATAGGGGCATATTGTTAGGAGGGCTGGGCTACATTGTCGCAAAGAAGCTTCATCGTAGCGCTGACCGGGGCCAGCGGGATACGGTACGGTCTGAGACTTGCAGAAGTGCTAGCAAGCCAGGGAAGACTTGAGGCCGTCCTAGCTACACGTACGGCCGACAAGGTAGCCCAATACGAGGAGGATACAAGTATCGCTGACGCGGCGATGCGCCTAGGTGTAAGGCTCTACTGGGAGGACGAGATAGATGCACCCTACTCTAGCAGCAGTAGGGCCGTGGCCGGACTGGTTGTCGCTCCCTGCAGTACCAGGACGCTCGCAGCCATAGCCCTCGGCTTAGCCGACAACCTAGTAACAAGGGCCGCCCTCGCGCACCTCCGTCTCGGCAGGCGCGTGGTGCTTGTCATACGCGAGACGCCGCTGGGCATCGCTGAGATAAGGAACATGCTCCGTGCGGCCGAAAGCGGCGCAGTAATACTTCCCGCGGCGCCCGGCTTCTACCATAAGCCTAGGACGGTCGACGATATGGTTAACTTTGTCGTCGGCAAAATACTGGATGTACTTGGCGTTCCTCACGACCTCTATGCACGGTGGAGGCGTGATGGCTAGAGCTCGTCGTCTAGGCCGTACCCGCGACGCCGCATTAGCCTCTCAACTTTAGACATCTCCTCCTCCTCCTTCGCCAGCTCCTTCTCCAAGTCATCGAGCCTAGTCTCCTTCGACTCCTTCTCTTTTGCATAGAGGCAGGTCCCGTCAGGCAGCAGGGCCTTAGCGGCGCAGCTAGCGTACTGGCATGAACCACCGATGCATTCGTCGCCTATCCATCTGCAGTAGGCAACCCTGACCATACGTCCATGTGAGGGCTTTCTGACTATTGTTAAAGCATTGTTAAGGCAGCGGAAGTAGGGGCATAACGGGTTACAGCGCCCATCCGGCAGGGGCATTGGCCTGGGTTTGCCGCCCCGCGGTCCAGGCCCTCTGCCGCCTCTTGGTCCCCCCCTCCTACCTGAGCCGCGCCACCCACCACGGTATGACATGGCTTTCTGCACCTCACGAACACTTTAGAATCGGTATGTACGCTCTGGGTGGCACGAAGTAGACCGCCATCCCACTATCCCCATCGATGGCTAGTGTGGGGCTGCCGCACACGGGTTAGATGAGGAGAGGGACCCCCACTAGAATAAGATAACGCTGACAACAGCAACGAAGACCCAGAAAAGAACAGAACTATGGAAGCACTGATAAGCCGAACTATAGCCTAGTCCACTCAAACGCGATATACCTTACAGCGGCGCTAGGAGACTCAACAAGCGCGACAACAAAATACTTGCGCACACTATGGCTTAAACGCCCAGCACGCACAATCTCTAGAGGCTCGACGAGGCTGCCACCAGGAATTACGTGTACCAGGTAGGGTGCGTGCTCTAGTCCAGGTCCCTTCTCGTACACCGCAAACTCGGCTCCGAACTTAAGCCCTGAACGCACTACAAGGCCTCGTTCACGAAGGTCACGATATACTGCGTAAACTACGTCAAAGCGGTCAACTAGGTTCCTCGCATAGTTAAGGAGCTCTTCGAGGCTTAGTTCCTTGCCGTCGACGTCCTCGACAACTAGATAACCCTTCTCGGCCAGATAGACAGCCTCGACAAGGCCAAGCTCAAGAGGTGTGTCAAAATCAGAGCCTCGGGGCTTTGGCACACCTAGAGGCTTCCCATAATATCCCATAGCGTAGATGCGCCGTGCATCCTCAACGTCAAACACGATAACCCGTATGCCTGCCAGTACTCCACGCGCCGGCATCTGTCCAGTCATAGTACTACAGCCCGGGAGGAACGGGAAACGGAGGCCGCTGAGGTGGAAGAGCCTTACGTGGTGTAAAAGAGGTGCTAGCTCTGCTGTGCCTGATGCAACGCCAGGAATTTTACGTCCTCACCGGCGTCGCGTATAATGTCTGCAATATCCTCGGCCATATCGACTATATCCTTCATTAACATCAAGGCAACTATGTCGTTCTGCAGCTCCTTGTACATGGTCATAGTTAGCTGACGGTATAGCTCATCTGCTCTATCCTCAAGCGCTGTTATCATCTGGGCTTCCTCGTAGCTCCTCTTAGGGTTAGAGGACAGCATCTGAATAGCGTTCTCAAGCTTCTCGAACTCACGGTGAAGCGTCGAGGCAAGCTCTGAAACCAATTCTCTAAGCGTCTCGGAGCCCAGGGAGCCCTTTGTAGCCAATACATAGGCTCTATAGACGACACCCTCAACCATTTGCGAAACACGGGCTAGTAGGAGAAACACGTCGCGATAAAGTGTACTAGTAGACAGCAGGTCTCCGAGCCTAGCGAGATATGCTAGGGCGTCCTCTTTCATAGACTCGGCTTGCTCCTTGACTTGGTTAGCCCTGGTATGGAGCTCTTTCAGTCTAGCATCGTCGCCAGCGTTAAGCGCAGACACTACATCTCGAAGCAGCAATGTTGAGCGGGACACGAGCCTAGCCAAGCTCAGAAGCTGCTCGCTAAGGCTCTCCTCTGCAAGCGAGCGCCTCCTACGCCTATCAACGTCAAAATCATAGTACTCAGATGCCATCACCCAACACCTTACAACATCCAGTCCAGGCTATAATGCCTCCAGCACAATGTACATTGCGGAATAAAACAACCTTGGGGGCCACCCAGAGTAGCCCGAGAGCAGCAACCTAATGCGGCTACTATAAGATGCTAACGTCTAGCCGGGTATGTTGGGTTGGCCCAGAGAACCGGAAATAGGTGGGAAGCGGGAGGCCCCTTCCAGTGTCGGTAATCGGGAACCCGGAACATCGCCCCAGGGATTCCCTCAGTGAACAATGGCTTGGCACCGTGTGTCAAGCTTAGGTGGGTGCGCTCGAGATGAGCGTGGATGCGTATAGGTTGCTAAGAACTCTTGAGGACGTGAGTGATAGGCATGCTAGAACTGTTCGCGCGCTTGATCGCATGTTGAACCGTCTACGCAAGGATATTGAGAACGAGGAGCTGCAGACGGCAGTAAAGACGTATATTCGGCGTCTCCGCGTACTGCGACAGCGCCTAGAGCGGGCGCTGGAGGGCAGCATAGACTTCAGTGAAGTCGATGAAGTAGTTAGAGAGAACGTCGCGACTCTAAGCGAGTATATGATAATAGTTGGATTCATATACGAGGAGGAGGTACTGAGAAAAGCCCGCATCCTAGCGAAACGAGGAGCCCGCATTCTTGAGGAGGAATATGAACGCATAAATGATGACATGGAACAGCTGGCGCGTATAAGTAGCAGGCTACAAGAAATAGTTGATAAGTACTACTAGAGTCTTACATTTCCCTGAAGGAGGCCCTACGTTGTTTTAGCTTTTTTAGCACAACGGCCTTGGCCATATGGTCGCCCTTTACGCCCGTGATCCTGGCCAGGACTATGTCGCCCACTTCTACGCGTGGACCGGCTTCCACAAGAAGTACTGGGCCATGACTAAGCATGTAGGCGACAGGCTTGCGATAGCGGGGGTGAATACCAGCAATAATGGCTTTAACTCTGAGCCCTATTAGCCGCCTCTTAGCGAGTATGTTCACCTCGGAGGCTTTAGTTTTCACGGGATGCTCACGTGGACACGGCGGAGGCTCATTGGTCAGCTTCTCTAGGTAGGATAAGGGGAGAGGGGTGAACCGGTATGCAGTTATCTTCTCCGCGCCGAGACGGTAGAGCTTTTCAATGAGACGTACTGTGCGCTTAATGGTTTCCCGGGTCTCGCCGGGAAGACAGTACATCACATAGATGTAAGGGCGGAGCCCGTAGCGTCTAAGCAGCTGTACTGCACGCACGACATCGTTAACTCTCGCGGGTCTGCCTAGGAGCTCCAGGAGCCTATCGTCACCTGTCTCTGCCCCAACGTGGACAGGTGTACCGCGTAGATAGCGGCCCAGCGTCTCAGCGCTCTGCTCGTTGACCAGGTTTGGTTTGACATTCTCAACCATTACTGAGACCTCGCCGTCTGACACCTCCGGTATGCTCGTAAGCCTCTTCAAGAGAGCGTCTATAGCCTCAACGTTTGGCGGAGGCTTTTCAGGGTCAACGAGGGGCCTAGGCTCCACTAGCCAGTCTCGCCCATAGTCTAGGAAGTCGGGCCCACTCAGCACCACACGGTGGACGCCCTCATCTATAAGGGCCTTTACCTCCTCGTAGACTAGCTCTATGCTGCGGCTCCGGGCGTAGCCCCATAGACTGACAACGCTGCAGTAGGCACAGCCAGGCCTGGGCTTCTCCGGACGCAGATAGGGGGGAAGAAGCCGCCCCACCCGTGGTATACGGTAATTACTGCAGCCTCTTACCACCTCAACATAGACACGGGCCGCCCAGTAAAGCGGATAGCCGCGGATGACGCGCGTACTAGGCCTATACCGTTCCCATATACGGCGCGGCATTATGGGACAGCGAGGCCTCACGGCAAGCCCGTTTCTAGAGCGATACACAACGCCACACATGGAGGCTAGGGGCTCAGAATCGGGCCGCTCAAGTAGACCCGCTTCAACCATCTTCTCGAGAACAGGCTCAGCCTCACCATGTATACCTATGTCTGCGCCTACGCGTGCAACAAACTCTGGGTCAGAGGATATGGGTCCGCCGACCACGACGGGGCCTTTTCTCCTACGTCTCCAGATCCTGACAAGCCTGGCGACAGTAGGCTCATCAATACTCATAGCACTAATGAGAAGCACGTCGCCTTTCTCGAAAAGTCTAGGCTGCTTTAACACATCTTCGGCCGGATAGAGCTCGACGCCAAGCCCCTTCTCTTCAAGCACGCCCGCAACAGTGCGCGGTCCGGCGCCGATAGCGTCAACGGTTACTATGCGCCTCCCGTAGCTTCCCCGCGCCAACGCATCAACGAGGATAGCCTCCATGATGTCACCTAATCTACGGTTAACATGAAGTAAGACACCGCAGCAACGATACCCCTAGGCACTGTGGCTGATGAGCCATGAGGATGTGTGGAGCTCGCCGCTGCATGTTAAGGAGAGCAAGTCGTAACAAAGGTAGGTTGTGCCACGACCGCCCATCTAAAGAGCCGTTAGAGGGCCAGAGAGGATGGGTAGTTTACTCCTCGCGTATAGCCCTCACAGTTGCTATGCTGTTGTCAGATACGCCATATTCTGGAAGCTTCTCACCGTTAACCCACACCTCGTTAGGAGGCACACTCTCGTCAAGTTCGACGCGATAACGGAACCTATGCCTATGTGCGACAACAACCTCTATGTACTCGGCCTCGCCTATCTCCTTGAGGAGCTCCGGGTTAAGCTTGGCTATGCCCTCTTTTAGCTCGTTGCGGAAGCGGAGCCTCACCCTACGCTCGCGCTGCTTCTTCTGCTTACCCAGGATCTGAGACGCTGGAGGTATCATCGACAGTGCAGTCCGGATATCTATCTTCTTCTTAGGGGCCTCCTCGGCCTCCACCTCCTTAGTCTTATCCTTTTCTTCTGCCATAGTCTGCCCCTCCATGTGTGGCTGCTCTCCAGGTAGGTTACGCTACACCACTTAGGGCCATAAATGCTATCCATCTGTTCCTGCAGCGCTAGACATAGGCGCTGTGAATTACGTCATGGTGCCAGCTTCTCTAGGCTAGTATTCTCGTATATGAAGCGCCGGACAGCATCTACGAGGTCACTAAGGTTTATCCTCACCTGCTTCCATGTATCACGATCCCTCAGTGTCACTGTTCCGTCCTCTAGCGTCTGGTAGTCCACTGTGATAGCAACGGGCACACCTATCTCGTCTACGCGGGCATAGCGCCTACCTATGCTCCCGTCGTCGTCGTACACAGCGTAGAAGCCTGCGTCAAGCAGACGCCACCAGGCCTCCCTAGCTATCTTCACGAGCCTCTCGTCCCGTACAAGGGGGAACACGGCAGCCTTAACCGGGGCTATCCTACGCGGCAGCTTAAGCACAACCCTACCATCTCTCTCTGTGTACGCATGGTCTAGTGTGACGAAGAGCAGCCGCTCAACGCCAAAGGAGGGCTCCGCAACATGTGGTATGAACTTCTTGCCAGTTATCTTCTCCTTCTTAGTGACTATCTTGACTTTGTCAGCGGGTATCCTTGCTCCAAGGACTTCTATGTAACCTTTCTCGGCTAACCGCTTTTCGACGCTCTCAGCGTCGAGCTCACGCAGAGCATTCATTATATCTTTAGCTTTCTTTCTGAATGTCTGGCCAAGCCATCGCGGGTCTACTAGAACGATCTTCTTCTCAACGATCTTCGGCTCCTTGAGGGGCTTGAATACTCTGAGGTCCTGGCCACTGTACTTCATGTGCCTTGATAGGTCATAGTCGGTGCGGTACGCGTGGCCGGAGACCTCAAGCCAGCCCAGGCGGCTGACACGGACGAGCTGATCGAAGGTCTGAGCCGCGTAGTGGGCTCTCTCCTCGGGCAACTTCTCGTCAAAATACATGTCACTATAGGATACGCCTAGATCTAGAACAAAGTCCCTGGCGATTGCCATCCAGTAGCCTAGCCAAGGCGTTGTTATGACACCCTCTTCTATAGCCTCGCGGACACCGTACTCCTCGGGCTTGTCCTTACCTCTCATCTTGGCATCGGCTGTGAGGATACGTAGCTTTGTGTCGCCTAGTCGACCAAGCAGCTCGTCGAGTACGCCGCCTTGCCAGGGATCCTCGGGGTCAAAGAAGAACTCGAGCTCAGCAATCGTAAACTCGCGCAGCCGCATTATGCCCTGTCTCGGCGAAATCTCGTTTCGTGCAACACGTCCGACCTGGGCTATGCCCAGAGGGAGCCTCTGCCTAGATACCTCGTATACCCTCTTGAATGCCACGAACATCCCTTGAGCGGTCTCGGGACGTAAGTATCCGACGTTCTGTGTGTAGGGGCCAATGGTAGTCTTGAAGAGTAAGTTGAACCTGCGTACCTCGCTCAGCGGGCCACCGCAAACCGGGCAGCGCAGGTCATGCTCGCGGATAATCTTCGTCATTTCCTCGGGGGTCAAGCCTTCTGCCTTTATGCCAAGCTTCTCCTCGATAAGGTGGTCTGCTCTGAACTTTCGGCCGCACTTAAGGCATTCAACGATTGGGTCAGTAAAGTGCTCAATGTGGCCGCTGGCCTCATAGACTCTTGACGGGCCTATTATGGGTGTCTCTATCTCGACAACGACATGCTGCTGTCTTTTGATAAAGTGCTCCCGCCAGAGAGACACGATGTTCTCTTTAAGCCTCACACCGAGCGGGCCGAGATCGTAGAAGCCGGCGACGCCGCCGTAGATCTCGTAGCTTGGCCAGAAGAAGCCTCTCCTCTTAGCCAGCTCCATTACCTTCTCGTACTTGTCTACATCGCCAGCTACGCTCAAAGCCCCTCTACACCCCACATGGTGTAAGACAGAGAGGCCGCCAGAGCTGTGAGGCTCCAGCGGAGAGGCTGGCCGGGCTGGGGCCTCAGCAGCCACTAGATATAGGTGCTATTCTGGTGGCACGAGGCCCCAGGGCCTCTCTCTAGGAGGCGGTGAGTCTTGCCGGGGATCCTTGGCCTCTACCTGTCGCCCGCTAGTCTTTACTTTGGCGGCGTACAAGCCGAACCATCGGAGGCAGAGGTAGTTGTAGCAGGCTTGCCGTACGACTCGACTTCGAGCTACCGGCCGGGGACGCGTTTTGCGCCAGCAGCTATCAGACAGGCCGCTGCTAACATAGAGTTCTACTCGCCCCGCAAAGGGATTGACATAGAGCATGTGAAAATACATGATTTTGGTGATGTTGTGGTTGTAACAGATGCGCGCAAACAGCTTGACATAATAGCGCGTGTCGTAGGCGAACTCCTAGGGCACTATAGGGGCGCCACACCAGTCTTCATCGGCGGCGAGCACACAGTAACTTACGGCATCGTCCGCGGGCTTGCCGGAGTGGCTCCATCGTGTCTGCTTGTGCTTGACGCCCATCTGGATATGAGGAGTGAATACATGGGTGACCCTTACAGCCATGCATGTGTAGTTCGGCGTATAGCCGAAGACGGCTTAGCTGAGAGGATAGTAGTGGTGGGCACAAGGGCCTATGTCAAGGAAGAAGCAGTGTTTGCGCATGAAAGGGGCATCCCACATATAGACTCGCTGCGCATCATACGTGGCGGCGTCGGTGTCGCCATAGATGAGGTAAAAAGGATGTTGAAGGAGTGCAGCGGTAGACTTCACATAAGCATAGATATGGATGTATATGACCCGGCCTATGCTCCCGGCGTTGGAAACCCAGAGCCGGAGGGGTTGACGCCAACGCATGTCTTCGACATACTACATGTGGTTGTTGGCGAGGCGCTGAATCGGGGTTTGGCGCTTAGCCTGGATGTGGTGGAAGCTAACCCTCTCGTTGATTCTGCAGGCATTACAAGCGTCCTCGCGGCTAAAACAATAGTTGAGTTCATAGCAGCCCTCGTGTCTAGGACTAAGAACATGCGTGGATAATGTTCAGCAAGGTGCTTTAAATTGCTTTAACGAGTTTCCGACCTGGAGGACGGACTTTGTAGACCACACGGTAGCCGCAGTAGGGACACTTTATGCTAGGCATGTACTCTAGGTCAAGAGCTGTGAACTCCATGCCGCAGCGGCCGCACTTGTAGCGTATGAGGGCCTTATCCTCTATGGTGCCGAATTCGCTGCCCTCACGTGGCTCATACAGCTCCATGCGTTGTCCCCCTCCGCTGTAGCCGTGCTGTTAGCCGCTGACGGGGCAGATAAGGCGTACTCTCTCCGCGAAACCCTTATAAGAAAAACGTGTGGCGTGTCCTCTCGGACGTAGAGCCTGGACACAGCCGGAGAAAATGGAGAAAGGGATGTGTACTCCATGACGGAGCTATCCTCCCTCTGCGGCGGTCTTCCGCCAGAGCTTTGTGAGCAGCTTGCACGCGAACAGCAAGTCATCAAGATAAAGCTCGAGAAACGACGTTATGGAAGGGAAGTAACCATAATTGAAGGGCTCGACGAGTCAGAGGTTGACTTGAAGAAGCTTGCGTCCCAGCTCAAGTCGAGACTGGCCACAGGTGGCACCTACAAGAAGGGTAGGATAGAACTCCAGGGTGACCACAGACACCGTGTAAAGGAGATTCTCATAGAGATGGGGTTCCCTGAGGAGAACATAATAATAGTTGAGTAGCGCCGTTATTTTAGCCGTCTTGTTTCTGTATCCTCTATTCCTATGGCGGCTTTATAGTCTTGGATAGGAGCCATACGATGTCTGCGACTATTTCTGCTAGGCCGAGTATCTCGAAGTGTGTCGGCTCTACGCGGCCCGCGAGCAGCGCTACGTAGGCGGCCGCTTCAAGGAACTGATCAGCAACTTTGAACGGAATTGGCTTCAAGGCTATTGTCATTCTCCGCAGCACTAGGTAGCGTCTATAGAGCTGGTAGAGCTCCTGGGGCGGTGGTATAACGGCTGGCTGCTCGGTAGGCGCTAGATAGACAAGGTGGAGGCTTAGCCAGAGAGCTTTCAGCGCCTTTGCCGCCTCTACGTATGTGCCGGGTAGTAGGATGTTGTTCTCTTCCTCTGCGGGCCATTCTGCGCCGAGGCTAGCTATGTACGCATAGAGGTTCTTCCGTAGATAGTCTATCGTTGTTTTGTAGTCTTTGTCTAGCTCTTCCCCGGCCAGCTTGTCCATTTCCCATGCTGTTAGTGCCCAGGCATTGTTGCGTGCATAGAGTGGCGCTAGGTAGTAGTGCGTCGCACGCAGTAGCTTGGCTATTTTGGCCGTAAGTTGTTTTATTGATAGTTCTTTTGTATTCTTCAAGGCTTGTTGACCCTTTTTGTCGTTATGGGGTTGCTGGCTCTAGCACAGGATGATGGGACAAGGTTTATAAAGGGTTCTGTTGGAGTTGTAGTGCTGGGGCTTTAAGGGTTTCGGGGCTGGCCCCGAGGCTGTGCCCGCCCCTCCCCAGGTAGTTTCGGTCCCGTGGGTGGCCCGGCTTTGGAGGACACATACCCCGGCCCGGGGGCCGCGGAAGAGAAGAGCCGCTGCCCCCCCGAATACATAGTCTACGATGAGGAACGGGGAGAATACGTCTGCACACTCACAGGCGAGGTAGTCGAAGACACGGTCATCGACACAGGACCCGAGTGGCGCGCCTACACGCCCGAAGAGAAGACGCGCCGCAGCCGCGTCGGCAGCCCACTGACCCACACGCTCCCCGACTATGGCATACTCACAACTATCTCAAGCTATCGCGACGCTAGCGGAAGAAAGCTTGACGCAAGGCTCCGTATCGAGGCTAGCCGCCTACGCAGGCTCCAGGCCAAGCTCCGCGCGACAACCAGCGTTGAGAAAAACATAGAGCAGGCTGCCCGCGAGATAACGCGTCTAGTCGAGGCACTCAACCTGCCCAGGAGCGTAATAGACACTGCTATGATGATCTATCGGCAAGCGGCGGAGAAGGGCCTCGTGCGCGGAAGAAGCCTCGAATCAATGGTTGCGGCCTCGGTCTACGCGGCCTGCCGTATGAGGAGCATACCTGTCAGCATAGACCAGATAGCCGAGATGGTTAAGGGCGGCAGGAAGGAGGTTGCACGCTGCTACCGCCTCATAGTTAGGGAGCTGCAGCTCCGCATGCCAATAGTTGATCCCATAAGGTACGTATCCCGCATAGTGTCGGCGCTCAAGCTGAGCCCGGCAGTGGAGCGCAGGGCGGCAGAGATTTTGATGAAAGCTAGACGTATGGGCCTCACGGCCGGCAAAGATCCCGCTGGGCTAGCGGCGGCAGCAATATACATTGCGGCTCTGGAACTGGGCGACCGTAGGACGCAGAAGGAGATAGCATCGGCTGCGGGTGTCACAGAAGTAACTGTGAGAAACCGCTACAAGGAGCTGGTCCAGAAGCTTAACATACCGCTTCCGGTCCAGTAGGCTCTGAAGCTGCAAGCATGGAGCAAGGACGTGATGGCCCCCTCCAGTCTTGCTTTTAATTCACTTCTAGTCGCATAGCACTACAAGACATACATCATGGTGTTTCATGACGTCCTTTAGGTGTATAGTGCTGTTCGTCCCCGCAGGGTCTTAGGTATAAGGATTTTGAGGAGCCAGGGAAGGGGCCGCCTCAGGCGGCACTGGGCGGGGTACGCGCCGTGAGCGGTAGCCGCGATATACGTCAGGAAAGGTTTCTCCGAGAGGCTGTGGTCGAGTACCATGGGAGACTGATGCACTGGGCTGACGCGTTGGTAGAGTTTCTGGCCGAAAGGTTCCGCGAACAAGGAGTAAGCCACGTGGTCGTGAATGGCGGTCTTTCTGTCTCTGGGCTCCAGCATGTTGGGCGGCTGCGTGGCGAGATAATAATCGGCGATGTTGTCGCTAGGCTTCTCTCCGAGAAGGGCTTCACGGTAGAGCAGAAGCTCACACTCTATACACAGGACGCCTGGAAGGGTAAGGCGAGCCAGAGGAAGCAGTTCTCTGACCCCGAGGAGGCTAAGCGCTACACTGGGTGGCCTCTCATCCGTGTCCCTGACCCGCTTGGCGAGTTACCGAGCTGGGTTGATAGATATTGGAAAGACTTCGGACCCTTTATCAACGAGTTTACTTGGGGCCGTGTGGAGGTTGTCACTACAACCGACATGTACAGGGGGAAGCTGAAAGAGTTTGTAAAACTCTCTATCGAGAAGCGCGAGGAGATACGCAGAATCATAAACAAGTATAGGGGGCGGAAGCCGTACCCGGAGGGTTGGATACCCTTTGAGCCCCGCTGCAGTAGGTGTGGACGCATAGATAGGACAGTCGCGCTAGAGGCCGATCTACCAGCCGAGAAGGTACGCTACCGGTGCCGTAGCTGCGGCAACGAAGACTGGGCACCCCTCTGGGATGGTAAGCTGAATTGGCGTATTGAGTGGGTAGGCGTCTGGTGGGCTCTTGGCGTCAAGTTCGAGCCATATGGCAAGGATCACGCCACGCCTGGCGGAAGCAGGGACAGCGCAAACGAGCTAGCCGAGAAGGTCTACGGGCTCCGACCGCCGGAGGGGTTGCCCTACGAGTGGGTCGCTATGCGTACTCCCGACGGGCGCGAGCAGGATATGAGTAGCAGCGACTTCGTGGGCTTCACGCCTCGCGAGTGGCTCGAGGTAGCAGAGCCCGAGCTCTTCCGGTTCCTTGTTCTCCGTACTCCGCCTATGCGTAAGCTCGTCGTGGGTCTTCACGAGGTGCCACTGTACTATGACTGGTACTATCGTGCAGAGAGGGTCTACTATGGACGAGAGAGCACGGGGAAGAAGAGTGAGGACCTCCTCCTAGCCCGCAGCTATGAGCTCAGCTATACAGAGCAGGTGCCGCCTAGGGAGATGCCCGCCCAGCCGCCCTACACGCATCTCGCTATCCTCGCCCAGGTGGTGCCGAGAGAGCTCTGGGAGAGCGAGGCTGTAAAAAGGCTGGTTGCGAGTGGGCACCTGCCTGAGAATCCTGATGAGGCGAGCCTCCAGAGGGTAAAGAGGCTGCTTCCACGTGCCTATCGCTGGGCCCAGCTCTATGCCCCGGAGCAGCTCCGTATCCGGCTCCTTGAGAGCCTGCCTGGCGAGATAGTGGAGCGGGTCCCGGATGAGTACCGCGAACTCCTCGCTCGGCTCGGCGATGTGTTGGCGGGGCTTGAGCAGTGGAGCGAGGAGGCGATAAAGAAGGCTATGATTGAGTTTACGAGGGGCTGGGAGGGCTCTAGGAGGCGGCGGTTCTATCACTACCTCTACCTGGTGTTCCTTGGGAGAGAGAGCGGGCCGAGGGCGGCGCCGTTGTTCTCGCTGCTGCCTCGGAGCTATGTGGTGGAGCGTCTTCGCGGCCTCCGCCGCTGAGCCGGCTACAACGGTGATACGTTCTAAACGCGTGATAAAGACTTTTTAGAGGCTACCTTATCTGAAACAAGGCATAGGCACAGCCCCCGAGACGAGGGGTGTAACATGTCTTGACCGATCCCCTCCTACAGGAGCTAGACCTTCTGCCCAGAAACAGCCGCCACGAGATAGACGAGAAGAGCGGCGACAGCCACTACGTTAATGTGACACGCATGAAGTGCCTCCTCAAGTGCGTCCTATCCCTCAACGAGGAAGAGGCCCAGGTGCTCTCCTACCTAATAGTCCATGGCCATGGTGCGATAGCCAAGGAGATAGCGGCGGCCCTGGGCCGCAACCCCGAGGTGGTGCGTCGCGCACTTCGCGGCCTCTATGCACGTAACCTGGTCGTCCGCCGGCCCTACCCGTTGCGCAAAGGCGGCAGGGCGTACATCTACGAAGTGCCCCGCAGCCTCGTCGAGACCCTCATGGGGATATGTAGCAAGGTCGATGAGCTGATAAAGTCAGTGCCCCTAAGAAGCAGCAGGCCCTAGACACCTAGGCCCTCTTATGCCTAGGAGAGTGATGTGGAGAAAAAGCCTTACTGAGGCCTAGCCTAGAGCCGTAGTCCCGCAAACGCCCTCATTGCGGCCACACGCTCGCCATTTATGAAGCGGAGCTGAAGCCCCCTCTCCCTTATCCTCTCATCTACGATGGATGGCGCTAGTGCCGCAAAGTCTTCTGTATCGCTGGCTATGACAAAACTATTCATGTAGCTGAACGAGGGCACCCATGTGTCATACTCATAGACGTGCCGGAAGTTCTCTTTGACCGCGGCGAATACCATGTCGAAGGCTTCGGGGAAGAGTGTTGAGCTGCCTGCCTGAACAGTGAGCACGGCGTCGGGCCACATAACGCTCTTTATGAGTCTGAAGGCCTCGCTGGTATAGAGCTTGGCTGCAACCTCGGAGCCGTAAGGATCGGTAAGATCCATTATGACTACGTCAAACTTCTCGCCCTTCTCTGAGGCTCTCTTGACGTACTCGAAGCCGTCCATGATTACTACCTCGGCGCGTGGATCGTCGAATGCCCCCTGATGCCACTCCGGCAGGTACTTCTTTGCGACCTCAACGACCACATCGTCTATATCAACCATAACGGCTTTCTCTACAGTCTTGTGTCTGAGGACCTCGCGTAGGGTGGCGCCCTCGCCGCCCCCAAGTATAAGCACGCGTCTCGGCCTAGGATGGAGTATGAGGGCCGGATGGACAAGCGACTCGTGGTAGATGTACTCGTCTCTCTCGCTGCTCTGTATAAGCCCATCAAGCACCAGCGTCTTCCCGAACACCTTGAGTACAACTATCTCTATCTCCTGGAAACGGCTCCTCGTCTTCAGTATAACATCCTCCACGGGGTAGAACACACCCATGGGCCCTCCGGGCTGGTAAAGTGAGAGCCTAAACTCGCCAAGCTCCACAATCATCACCCCATATTGTCCCATGGCTACACCATAAACGCAGCGTGGCTCAATTTAAGGATTAATCAGGAAGCAGTGGAGAGCCATGCTGTAAGGCGGTTATATGCGGCGTTCCTAGCCTGCGGCCCCGAGGATAAGCTCAGCCGAGGGTACTCAAGTCATCGCGTAAGCTGCTCAACCCTAAAGGCCCTCATCACCGCCCCCGGTCTAACCGCAGCAGAGCCCTCAGCCACGGAGGGAGGACAGAGACGAGATTATAGGGACACAGCATGGCTTCAGACCCTAGAGGAGGCATCTATAGCCTCCGTGTCCGCCGCAGTGCCTACACGACGCGGGTGTCGCGGTCTTGGCCGGAAAACGGCGAGCGACGAGAGGCGCGACAAGGAAACAAGGCGGCCGAGGTGGCCTCACGAAGCTGCTACTCGTCCCAGTCATCGCTCTTGCCGCTGCAGTAGTAGTGGCCGCATTTTTTCTCAATGGGGATGCCACTTCTAGGGTCAAGAGGGCTCTCATAGCTGATGGGCTTAGTGAGGACTATCCGAACCAGACACTGATAGATGCGTTGAGGACTATGCTAGAGAAAGCTGGGTACCGCGTCGACGTGGCCGAGGGCCGTCAAGTCAACCTTGAGCTTTACGAGCACCTCACGGACTACGATGTCATAATACTAAGAGTCCATGGTGGGATGGCTGTGGAGCACACGGCCAGCGGCAACGTGTACCTTGGCGGGATATTCACCGGCGTCCCTTGGAGCGACAACTACACACAGCTAGGCATAGAGAGATATGTCGCCAAAGCTAGGCCAATATTAGCCCCCGACAAGCTCTACGTTGCTGTCCTGCCCCGCTTCTGGGAGGAGAAGCTCCAGGGAACCTTCCCCAACGGCTCGGTGATGGTGGTCTCTTCTTGCTGGGCCACCGCCGACCCCAAGGTTATAGCCGCCTTGTTCGATCATGGGCTCTCAATGTACATCGGGTGGAACCATAAGGTCACGCTTCACCACGCGGATACGGCCCTCTACGAACTAGTGAAGGCTGCGCTACTGGAACACATGGGCTGGGAGCAGGCAGTAGTCTACGTTAACAGGAAGCTAGGCCCTGACCCCCAGACAGGCGCGGAGCTCTACTACGCGCTCCGCAGCCACTACATACGCGGCTAGGCGTTGGCCCGTAATCTGTTTAACAACACTCCTGCCGCGTCAACAAGGAAGCACCATTAGGGCAGCAGCCATGGCGGAGCACAGCAGTCAGTTAGAGAAGGCGCCTCCCGAGGCAAAGGTCGAGGCATACATAGAGAACGTCACGCGCGCCCTAGAGAAGATAAGGAAGCAGCTGGAGAAGCTGACACCGCAACAGCGCCGCGTAGTGGAAAACGCCGAAGCATACCTCAGCGACGCCAAGCACTACCTCGAGAAAGGCGACCCCTTCACAGCGCTCGCGTGCATAGCCTACGCCGAGGGCCTCCTAGATGCACTCCGCCACCTCGGCATAGTTGAGTTCGACTGGGAGCTTACAAGCAGGCTACTGGCCAGGCCCAAGGTGCTAGTCGCAGGCACCTTTGACATACTCCACCCGGGCCATATCGAGCTACTCCGCCAGGCATGGCTACGGGGACGTGTCTACGCCGTCGTGGCGCGCGACGAGTCGGTCAAACGCTTCAAGAAGCGCCCACCCATCGTCCCAGAGGAGCAGCGCCGCGAGACCCTCCAAGCCGTACGCTACGTCTACAAGGCCATACTAGGCAGCAAACGAGACGTGCTAGACCCGATCCGCGAGATAAAGCCGGACATAATACTCCTAGGCCCAGACCAGTGGGCCAGCGAGAAATGGCTACAGGAGAGACTCAGAGAAGAAGGCATAGAGGCCCGCATAGAGCGCCTCCCCGAGAAGAAGCGCTGCCCCCTCTGCAGTGCCACCGCTATAGCCTGCCGCGCCGCGGAGATAATCGACGAAGAAACGTGTCGCAGCCTACAAGACAGCAAACAATAAACCCCCGCACCGGGAGAATAAGCCCCCTTCCTACGGTGGAGCCGCAGCAGGCGCCGCCGTAGCTCAGCGGGCAGAGCGCCGGCCTTGTAAGCCGGTGGTCGCGGGTTCAAATCCCGCCGGCGGCTCCACTACTGCTCTGCCCCCGGTCCCTAGACGCTGCCTAGCTTCTCTATCTGGTCAAGGTCTGCCCATTCTGCTCCATGTTCGGCTTCTCTCCAGGCCTCCTCGAGTGCTCGGTAGAGTGCCTGGAGGGGCTCCAGACCCTCCTCTATGAGGAGCCTTGCGAGTAGCTTGTAGTGGTTCATCCTTTCCTTGATGTAGTGCTCTACGAGTCGGGCTGGGTACGGCTTTGGGGGGCCTTGGCCTACGCCGGGGCTCCGGGGGTCGAGGTAGACTCTGGCTGGGCGTAGGCTCTCCACGAGCATCGGGTAGAGGCGGCAGCGCATCGGCCGGGCGGGGTAGATGACGCAGAGGGTTGTGCCGTCATGCCTCGTGGCCAGGAAGAGGCATCTGCCGCGCTCGTCGCCGCGCAGCAGCATGTGGGGGAAGAGGTCGGCTATTATCACCTTGACGTAGCCTTTTAGGAAGCTGCGCCAGTCCATGCGCAGGAACCGTGCCATGCGGACCACGTCGTAGACAGTTAGGGCGACGTTGGGGCCGCCACTGCAGCAGCGGCCGCACCTGGTGCAGCGAAACCTGTACCACTCGCCGGGCCGTAGAGGTATGAGCCTCTTCGTGTACTCTTCCAGCTCGTCGAGGCTTGGCCCTTCGGCTGGCACTGGCTCTCACCTCCCCGGCTCCGTGTGGCCCCATGCTTGGCTAGGATTCTAGGTAGAGTTGGTAGAGTCTACGCAGCTCTGCGACCGGGCTGGGGCTGTAGTCGACACGTAGGTCCACGATGCGGTCGTAGTGGGGCGAGTACTCGGTCTGGCCTACGACGAGCAGCGCTGCGCTCCGGTCGCCGCGTCGGTCGCCGCCCTCGTGGTGGGCGGCGCTTAGCGCGGCTAGGAGCCTCTCCGCGAGGCTGCCCCGGGTGGAGTGGAAGGCCCTTATGGCTGCCTCGCAGACCTCGGGCCCGGCCACGAGGTTGGCTATGCAGACGGCGGGGGCCTGATTTGAGACTAGGTAGCCGTGCCACTCGGGGCACCAGTCGCCGTCGTGGACCGCTATGTCGCCGCGGTAGTCTATTACCGCTACCTGGCGGTGCGCCGGGCTGGGATCGTGTTCCAGCGCCCTGCGGAGGGCCTCCTCAGCGCTAGGGCTCCGTGCGAGGTACTCGAGCACTAGGGGGCCTAGCGCCGGGTTCGTGTATGCCTGCGTCGCTACAACGCCTAGCCCGTGGCGGCCCCAGGGGACCCTGGAGCCTACCGCGACGCTGCCGGAGGCGACGGCGACCCCCGCCTGGCCGAGTATCGGGTCAAACGCCAACACGCTGTAGGTCAAATCATGTGGCCCCCTTGTTCTCTCCGTGCCGCCGCAGGCCTCAGGAAGGGCTGATAGGCGTCCCCCAGGTGAGCTTGGCCTGCGGCGGCCAGGCGTCTCCCGAGTCTCCCCGGGTGCTATATGAGCCCCTGCCTGGCTATGATGAGCAGTGCTGTGGCCCATAGGGCTTCAGCCGCTAGGATGAGGGCTACTGTGTTCTTCTCGGTCGCCTTGCCGAAGAGCCGTGCAGCGGCCTTCATTGCGGCATGGGTTATGCTGTAGCTCTTCTCATAGGGTGGGAGTAGGCTGCCGTCTGACTGGGGACGGCCGAAGTTCTCCTTGTACACTCCGTCAAGTAGGCCTCTGAGAAAGAGCGTGAACTCGACGAAGTAGGGGGCAAAGAGTGCTAGCGCGAACTTCTCCATGTTACCGAGTATGGCGAGGGCTGCATAGTAGGCTCCGAGAGAGTAGGTGAAGGCGTTTCCGGGGAAGACCCTTGCCGGGTACTTGTTGTAGACCAGGAACCCGGCAACCGCAGCCGCCATGACTAGGGCTGCGTGCGGGATGAAGGTGACGTTGTGTATGTACGCGTACGCTGTGGTGGCAACCAGAAGTATAAGGGCCATGCCTGCCTCGAGGCCGTTGAGGCCGGCTATCATGTTGAACGCGTTTGCGGCGCCAAGGATGCCTATAGGGACAGCTACGAGTGGATAAAGCAGGCCCAGATCAATGACGCCTATGAGCGGCAGTGACATCGACGACTTACCGGCCTTTATCACAACCAGGGGCAGCGCTATTGGGGCCATGAATACCACGCGCTGCCAGCGCGGCAAGCCACGCTTCCAGCCCAATATGTCGTCCATGAACCCCAGGAAGGTCGACAGTAACAGTAGCGAGACCAGGGCGAACAACTCAACGGGGTAGAAGTAGATTCCCCTAAGATAGCGGTAGAGAGCCTCAAGGACAAAGAGGCCGAACACGGCACCTATGGCTACCCAGACGCCGCCCGCCTCGGCAACGCGCCGCTCACCAGGCTTGTTCATGTCTATGCCGACGAGGCCGCGGCTAACGGCAACACGGACCCAAGCCGGCTCAATAGCTAACACGACACCGGCGGCGACAGCCATAGCGACAATTAGGAAGTAGGCACTCATCCAGCACCCTCCGCCCCGGGCAGATAACAGTGGCCCAAAGACCAGCGGCAACGTGGGTGCAAAAGAAGCAACACAGGGTTGCAAACCTGTCCATGGGCTAGGGGAAGGAGAGAATCCCCTGGGTAGAGCTTTTCCTTAGACCTCGTAGAGTTTTGGCCGCACCTCCTCCGGGAGGTCCTCCTCGCGAAGTAGCGGGTAAGTTGGCGGCGCATCTCTCCTCTTCGGCCCCACAACTAGGTAGCGGTCCGCACTATCCTCGGGCTTATTCTTAAAGACACGCACTTTCACGTAGAAGCCATCCCTCCTCTCTACATAGGCATACTTACCGTGCTTGCCGCCCACGCCGCTCCACCTCGCTGGGCCCAGGGCTACGCCGCCGCTCGGCTATATTATGTGCTCCCTGGGGGTGCCCGGGGCTGCTCCGCAGCCGGGCCGGCCTAGAGGCCTCCCTCGGACCCGGATGCGGCGTCCGCGGCGCAGGAGTAGCAAAGAACGCATCCCCGACGAGGAGATAAGCAGCAGTTAGGCTAACCCACGGTCTCAGACGGAGGCTTCCCTTCTCTCTACGCAGGGAGCTGCTTCGTGTGGCATGCTGGGAGGTGCCCCGGGTATGACAGGCGGGAGGCTCCTGCAGGGGCTCACTGTCCGCGTACCAGACATACCCGTGTCAGAGCACGTGGTTCTAGACGCCGCAGAAACAGCCCTTATCATAGTTGACATGCAGAATGACTTCGTAAAGCCCCAGGGTAGGCTGTACGTTCCCTCTGCCGAGAAGACTATAGAGCCCATACGCCGTCTCCTCGAGAAAGCCCGCCGCCATGAGGTTATGACTATATTCACGCAGGATACGCACTATCAGCGTGACCCTGAGTTCGAGATATGGGGAGAGCACGTTGTCAAGGGCTCCTGGGGCTGGAGGATAGTAAACGAGCTTACCCCTGTTGAGGGCGAGATAGTAGTCGAGAAGACCAGGTACGACGGCTTCTATGGTACGCCTATAGATGACCTTCTCAGAGTTAACGGCATCAAGAATGTGGTTGTCGTTGGCACAGTGGCTAATATATGTGTGCTTCACACGGCCTCCAGCGCCGCGCTGCGCTGGTACCGTGTCTACATGCCTATGGACGCAATCAGTGCATTGAACGAGTTTGACTACTACCTCACACTTAGACAGGTCACGTTCCTCTACAAGGGCGTTGTGGTGAAGACCGTGGATGGCATAGAGTTCCGGGGTAAAGGGGGCTGGAAAAGGGGACAGGCCTAGGGGAACCCGGTGGCGCGGTAGGGAGGCGGAGAGGCAGGGTGGCCAAGTGGCCCTACAGCAGCTACCGGCCCGGACAGCGTGAGGCTGCAGAAGCGCTCGCCAAGACTGTGCAGCGGGGCGGGGTCTTCGCACTCTCGGCCCCCACGGGGTTCGGCAAGACGGCGACGCTGGTCCACGGCCTCCTAGAGGCGGAGGCCGAGCGTGTACTTTACCTTGTACGTACTCGTAACGAGATACTTCCTGTTATCCGCGAGCTACGCCGCTTCGGCGTGGACCGCTATGTCTTCCTCTACAGCGCACGCCGCATGTGCCCAGTGCTGCAGGGCTCGGGGGCTAGCGTTGAGGACTTCTGGGAGACGTGTAGGCTGCTGCGTCTGACCGGGCGCTGCAGCTACTACGCCAACCTAGCGAGGCTCGACGAGCAGCTGCTCCGTGCAATACTGGCGAAGAGTGAGTCACCCTACACGGCTGTAGAGACCGTGTCGTCGCTGGGCTTCTGCCCCTTCTTCTCGCTCAAGACTCTCATAGGCGGCTCAAGGTTCATAGTGGCAACGTATCCCTACCTCTTCCGGAGAGACATATTCTTCTCCACGTTCGAGCCCTTTGACTACAGCGACTTCGTCATAGTAGTCGACGAGGCCCATAGCCTCCTAAACATCTCGAGCCTTCTCGAGGCAAGGCTAAGCCTCCACGATATAGAGGCTGCGCAGGGCGAGATAGAGAGATACAGCCTACCGAGGGACCTCCAGAAGGCGCTCAAAGAGCTCGGGGACAGAATCCGAGGCTGGCTCCAGGCGGCAAGACCACAGGGAGGACTTAGACGGGCCCCCGTCGAGGCGGTGAAGGAGTTACTGGGCGACTCGCGCATATGGGAGGATGCGGCAGCAGAGGTCCGGGCAGCCAAGATAAGGGAAGCCATGGAGCATGGGGCGCAGCCCCGTATCCGGGTAGCCCTCGCCAAGATAGCCGAGTTCGCCGGGGAACTCCGCCAGGAGGGCAGAGGCCTCTACATCTTCAACGAGGCCGGCAGCCGTGGCGGCATAACGGTTCTCCCCCTAGAGCCATGCCCGGTAGTGAGAGAGCCCCTTAACGCCGCCAGGGCCGTGGTACTAGCCAGCGGGACCATGCCAGCCCCTCGGCTGCTGAAGCAGGTTCTCTGCCTCGAGACAAAGGAGATAACATACTACGACGTCGAGCTCCTACATGGTAACGTCTATACGAGCAAGAACAGAATAGTCGTAGTGGCGGCCGAGCCTACCTCAAAGTATACGGCAAGAACCCCATCAATGTACCTGCTCTACGCGCGGTACATACTCGAAACATACCGAGTCACGGAGAAGGCTGTACTAGTGGTCTACCCCAGCTATGACTTCATGAAGAGTGTTGTCTCGGCTCTCCAGGGCCTCGCTCGTCGCGAGCCCCTCAGCCTGGCAACGGAGGAGCCCACGACGAGCGTGGACGATATACTGCGTGTACTAAGGAGAAGCCCCCACACGCTCATCAACGCCGTGGCGGGGGGAAAACTCGTAGAAGGAGTAGAATACTACATTGATAGCGTGAACGTGCTGGGCACAGTGTTCGTAGCGGGCGTGCCCTACCCGCAGCCAGACGACTACATGAAGGACAGACTGAAGGCCATAGCAGCCCGCACCGGGGATCCCAGCATAGAGTTCGACCTATACGAGGAGGAGGCAATACTGCGGGCACGCCAAGCAATAGGGAGAGCGCTCCGCGACCCTCAACGCGACCGTGCGCTCGTAGTCCTAGCGGATACACGGTACCTGCGCAGAAGCATACAGCGGAAACTCAGGCTACACTACGACAAGATAGCCTACACCATAGACGAGTACCGGGACGCCGTATGGAGAGCAGCCCAGTCGCTAGGAACATAACCGCCGTGGCGGGGGTCAACTGGCAGACGGTGTACAAAAACCCCGAGAGGGGAAGCGGCGCCTCGTAGCATACAACAGAAAACCGCCTAGGCCTTCACGCTCCGCAGGCTCTCAACGAGCTCGCGCCGCAGAGGCTCCAGCTCGGCTAGCTTCTCGCGGAGTATCCTGTCAGCCTCCGCCTCTATCTCGCTCATATAGCGCTCGTAGAGAGCGCTCAGTCTGGCCCTAGCCTCCTCTATGATCTTCTCCTTGTCAAACTCTGCGGACAACGCGGCTCCCTCCGGACGCAGCTCTCTGCAGCTATGGCTACAGCTATGGGGAACGACCACATTAAATGTGTAAGTGTAGCATGCGAGAGCGCCCAGAGGCCCTATGGACATAGGTAAGGGGTGTAGGGGCTCCGGGGAGGTGCCGACGTGAGCACCTCCACGGATGTGTTGATGCCGGGAGTGACCCGCCCCCTGCTCATCCAGCCCCGGCGACACGGGGTAGGTTGCAGGGGACCGGGGTTCCACGCAGAGAGTTGCCCAACCCCAGGGAGGAAATATAGGCTTCGTGTGGGGCTAGACCTGTTCCATAGCCTCTCTGACTATCTTTTCTTCAACCGGGTATGCGTGAACGTTGTCTAGGGGTACGTATACCTCTACTTCACTTCCTGGCTGTGGTGGCGTAATGTCCGTGGGCAGGTCGAGCATGATCTCGCTACTTGTGCCGTGTGGCGTCACCCTGAGCTCTATGTAGCCGCCTAGATACATGACGACACTCACTCGGCCTCTTAATGACGTATGCCTGATCTTGGGTGGTGCCAGCCTGGCCCCATCGGCCTTAATGACAACAGCAGCGTCGTCACCTACTGATAGTCCATGGTTAACTGCCTCTATGCTGGTCTCGCCGACCTTCACCTTCACGGTGTCCTCCCGGCTCTCCAGTACCTTGCCCAGCACCAGGGAGGTCCTACCAAGGAACACTGCTGTAAACAGGGTTCCAGGCCTCCTATACAGCTCAGTCGGGCTGCCTACCTGCTCGATCTGTCCATCCCTCATAACAGCCATTCTGTCTGCAAGGCTCATAGCCTCCTCCTGGTCGTGAGTCACGTAGACCATTGTTATGCCTAGCTGCCTCTGAAGCTTCTTCAGTTCGCCCCTCAGCTTAAGTCTAAGCTTTGCGTCCAAATTGCTTAGTGGCTCGTCGAGAAGAAGCACTTGGGGCTGAACAGCCAGCGCACGAGCCAACGCTACCCTCTGCTGCTGACCCCCGCTCAGCTGGCCAGGGTAGCGTTTCTCGAAACCTTCCAGCCCTAGAAGTTCAAGTACCCACTTGACGCGGCGCCGCACCTCATCCTCCGGCAGCTTCCGGAGCCTAAGCCCAAACGCTATGTTCTCGTAGACTGTCATGTGGGGCCATAGAGCCCAGTTCTGGAAAACCATTACGGTGCCACGTTTATCGGGAGGCACATCCGTAACATCACGTCCGCCAATGTAGACGCGACCCTCGTCGGGTATCTCAAAGCCAGCTATGATGCGGAGAAGCGTTGTTTTACCGCAGCCGCTCGGTCCAAG
>JAMOSW010000130.1 GCA_027062725.1 Pyrodictiaceae archaeon
AAGAATAGCAAAGAGCTCGCCCCTCTCTATAGATAGTGTGACACCACGGAGCGCCACAGTCCTACCGAACCGTTTAACCACATCCCTTACCTCTATGAAGCCACCCTCCATGCCTAGACCACTCCCCCTGGCAAGGGTAGGGGTTAGCTGGGCGACCCCCAGAGGCTAGGCCATGATGCGGGCCTGCTACATGAAACCCATGTCATGTCCCACACCGGCTTAGAAGCAAAAATAGCGGAACCATGCGCCTAGATGGTTACCAGTGCCTGGCCGCGTCTAGCCATCCTCGTCGATACAAGGATAACAGCAGCCTCTATCAACATGAGAAGTGTTGCAAGTGCTGCAGCCTGTGCCTCAGATGACACGGCTAATACCTGGCCGTTGCTTAGTGTAACCATGCTGACGCGGGGCATCTCTATCAACTGGAGGATAGCAAACGTTATAGGCCCTATATGTGTTGGCGAGTACATGTCTCCGTTAAGAGCACCCAGGGTCACGCTGACACTAACCTCGCTCAGTACATAGATAGCACTCAGCAGTAAACCCGCGACGACTCCCCTCCATGTAAGGGGGAGCACTATACGCGAGATTACACGTATCCTCCTTGCTCCTAGGCTCCGGGCAGCCTCCTCTAGCTCCTCCGGCGTCTGTATCATGGACGTGAAGACGGCACGGACAGTGAACGGCAGCTTCCTCAAAATATAGGCCAGTATAAGCACGTGCATCATCGCAGCCGCAGTCGCGGCCGCAGCGAGGCTTATGAAGTTATCTAGCGGATGGGTTGAGAAGAACACTAGGTAGCTGAACGCGACCACGAGCCCGGGTACCGCGAGAGGCGCGGATGACAGAAGGTCAAGCACGCTGGTCCCCGGCAGCCTGGCTCTCGCAATAGCATAGCCGGCCATGAACCCGAGGGCGGCTATGAACACTATCGCATTGCCCAGGTAGTAGAGGCTGTTCATTATGCTCCGCCGTATGCCGTCTATTTCTACGAGCGACTTGAAGTTATAGAGGAGTGCATCGTGCGGCAACAAGCTCGGGAACGTGTGTTCCCATCCACGGCTGAAGGCGAGCGCGACAACACCGAACTGAGGCGCGGCAGCAAGCAGCACGAGTGGAAGCACTACAAGATATGCCGCAAGCACGCCCTGCTTACCCAGCTTCAGTCCCCGGAAGGGACGTGGCGCTCCCCTGGACAGCTTCGCGTAGTAGCGTAGGCTGAGATACCTCCTAACGAAAAACATCGGCACCAGAGCAGCTACAAGCATTACTGTGCTAAGCGTGGCTATCATCGGCAGATAGCTCGTAGCGCGGGCAACCTGGAACCTGCTATAAATATAGTACGACATCACGTTATAGAACTTGAATGTTACCGGTGCAGCTAGATCCTCGAGGCTCAGTATGAAGACGAGTGTTGAGCCGGCGAGTATGCCTGGCACTATGAGGGGCAGCACTATCCTTCTGAGCAGCGTGGTGCCCCGCGCGCCGAGGTTGAGGGCTTGCTCGACAAGCGTAGCATCCATTACGCCGAGAGCAGCGAGTGCATTGATGTAAACTATGGGGTAGAACATGAGTATCTGGGCGACGATAACTCCCGCCTGCGCCGTGAACCCGAAATAGAGGCTCTTCCCGAGCAGGGGCTCAGTGAACAACTTGCTTAACACATATGACACTACGTTATAGTCTGTGCCCTTGTACATGAGCAGACGCGTCACGACATAGCTGTTAACGAATGGGGCTATCAGGAGAGGCACGAAGGCTAGTAGTTTGAAGAGCCTCCTGCCCGGGAATAGGTAGAACCCTGTGAGCAGCGCCACTGCTGTCCCTAGCGCTGCAGATGCAAGCGTTACGACAACGGCTATGAACAAGCTGTTACCTATTATGCCGAAGTTGAAGCCTTTCACGTTCACCTGTATCACTTCACGACCTCCAAGGCTGACGGTCTGGACCAGTACTGGCTCGGCAAAGGCCTCCCGGCTGAAGTCAACATATGTTGGCCCAGTGATTACGCCCCACGCGGTTGCGTGCATGATGACGTTGAGTATTGGCACTACGAAGCCGAGGATGAGGACCAGTATTGGTAGGTAGAGAAAAACAAGTATCTCTGCGTCCACGTGTAGCGGGCTAAACCTTCTCCTAGCGGCCGCGAGGAGCCCCCTAGCCGCCAAGGGCAGCTAGAACCTCCAGATACTTAGCCCGCGCAGCCGCGCTCCAGGCATTCATATACTCGTCTCGCAGCTGCGCGTTACCCTTCTTCAGAGCCTCCTGTAGCAGCTTGTTAACCCTTATCGCGTCCTCAAGCGTAAACTTAACCATCTTGCCGGTAACGGGGTCCTTATAGGTCACCAGGTCTGTCAGCTTCCTCTTAAGCTCGAGAAACTTATCGCGGCTTATACTATGGTCCATGTAGTAAGCCTTCAATAGCTTAGTCCATGCACGTACTAGGAGGTTATGCTGGTTAACCAGCGTAGCAACAAAGTACATCTGCATAGGCGTCTCAGTCTCTAGAGCCAACGTATCGTTGAAATTCATTGTCTTCGCATGCATTGCCTGCTCGTACTTAGCCTTCAGCAGCTTTACCTGCTGCTCCATGACCTGCGGGCTGGCGCCAACTATTGCGGCAAGCTTGTCGGGCGGCATATCAAAGATGCGTGGATTAGCGGGTAGCCTGTTTATCTTAGGATCGAGCCATATCGCCTGCCCGTCAGTCAGCACCCATGCGAGGAAAGCCTCGGCTGCCGTCTGGTTTCGGGAACCTATGGTCATAGCTATAGGGTCGCCGTTCACTATAGTCTCGCCCTGGGGCAGTATATACCTGCATGCAGGGTTCACCTTCTCTGCGGTATAGCCGTAGAAGTCAATAGTTATGCCGACCATTACACGGCCAGCTATCACGTCGTCACGGACGGCTGCGCTGCCCTGCTCTATTATGGCGTTGGCTGCCATGAGTGTCAGGTTGCGCCAGCCGTTCTCCCAGCCATAGGCTTGTAGTATTATCTCGTACATCCTGGTGTTGCTCGTACTCATCATGGGGTTTGCTATTGCTAGCTGCGGAGCGCCGGTCTTGATGAGGAGCAGGCCCAGGTCGTCGCTCGCCAGGTCGCTCCAGTGACGAAGCTTGTTCACGTCAAAGTTTAGCCTCTTCGCGACATCCGTATTCACAGTGAAACCGAAGCTAGCTATTGCGGCCGCAACCCAGTATATCTTACCGTCCTTCACCCTCTTCATAGGCATGCCCGCAAAAGTGTCCGGCACTTGTGCAGCAGCAGCAAGCGCCACCTTGGTCTTGAGTGGTGAGAGCAAACCGTCTACGAACAGTGTGTCGAAGAGTGTCGGGCCGCCACCCCAGCCGACGTCGGCCTTCCTCTGAGCTATCTGTATACCCCAGAACCCAGCAGGTAACGAGACGAACACAACGTCCTTTATACAGTATCTCTTCGCAAGATCGGATTTGAGGAAGGCCTCCCTGGCCTTCTCCTGTATATCCGCCGGATGTCTAGTCAACACGTGGACAACATACCAGCTCCTACAGCCAGCCTCCTCCCCCTGGGTCTGCGTGGCTGTTGTAGTAGCAGGCGTTGTTGTCTCGGCCGGCGTCGTCGTGGTGCCAGTGGCAGCCTGCTGAGGGCCGGGTGTCGGGCTGACTGTGGTGGCAGGCGTTGTCTCAGGCCCGCCGCCACGGGTTGCGAGGAATATAGCAGCGAGTACAGCTATGGCAACAGCGGCCAGTACGATAACGGAGCGGTTCAGAGCCATGTCTAGAACTCACCTCCTAGGCTCCCAGAACCTGCGCCGCCCGGTCTCCATGCATATGCGGCTATCCTAGAGGGGGCAAGGGTCTTACGGCTTGTCCCTCCAACGTGTTGATGCTACAGAGATTTATCTGGAAGACCCTATGGATAGCTGCATCTATTCCCGGAGAAGGCGTGACTCGGCACCCTTCACTCGCATGAGGTGTACGTCTCCTGTCCGCGAGGCGAGCCCCCATGAGGCGCGGTCTTCTAGCTCTAGGTGTGCTGGCGGCATTCGTGCTTGTTTATGCGGCCCCAGTTGCTAGCGCTGCGAGGCTAGAGCTGCCAGTAATAGTGGTGGACCTAGCGCATGGACAGCAGTATAACGGCGTATGTGCTATGA
>JAMOSW010000131.1 GCA_027062725.1 Pyrodictiaceae archaeon
AGACTCCCCGACTCAAGGAGGCCAGGCCTCCACACCGGGAGCCACAGCCCGGTGACATGAAGCGGGATCTCGGCTTCGACGCTGCATCCCGCGTCAGTCGCCACGGCCACGTCCCCGCCGGGGATGTGCTCCCCCCGGGTTGAGGAGCGGCGCCCTCCAGGGGCTACGGTATTTAGGTAGCTACAACCGGCGGGGCGGCCTCCGCTGTGCACACACCTGTATGCAATTAACGGGGTACGGGCTGGTGCTGAGGTTAGGAGCCGGGAGCCGCGCCGGGGACGCGGGCTACGGCCGTATTGGATGACCCGGTGGGTCCCACCCCGAGGCCCAGCTACCCCTTACCTCCCTTCCCCCGGTGCCCCTGGAGCATCGCCAGCGTGGCGTCGAGGAGCCTCCTTGCGACCAGCCTCTTATGGCCGCGTATTTCGCGGACCCTGCCCCCGCGCTCGACAAGGTAGACGTGGTTAGTCTCGGAAGCGAAGCCACTGCCTGGCTCTGTGGTGCTGTTCGCTGCGACCGCGTCGAACCCGTAGCGCTCAAGCTTCTCCCTAGCCTTGGCCACGAGTGCTTCACCCGTAAGCGGTTCAGCCGTGAACCCCACATGGAGGGCCCCTGGGTTGGCTCTCACAGCCTCCAATGCAACCTTCGGCGTCGGCTCCAGCTCGAGGGTGAGCGGCCCAGAGACCGTAGAGAACTTCCCACGCAGCCTGCGCCGGGGCCGATAGTCAGCCACAGCCGCCGCATAGAACGCCGCATCAACACCCCCAACGAGGCGGAGCGTGGCTCTAAGCATCTCCTCCGTCGTCTCCACAGCCTCCACCGCCTCGAGGTAGCTCCGCCAGCCACTCCAGTAGCAGCAGGAGAGGGGCCCGTGAACCAGCCGTACCCGGGCACCCCTCCAGGAGGCCTCCAGCGCGAGAGAGACACCCATGAGCCCCGAGGACGGGTTCGTTATGACGCGGACGCTGTCAACGTACTCCCTGGTAGGGCCCGCGTTGACATATATCGTTAAGCCGCTGAGGTCGCGGCCACGAGTCAACAGCGCTTCAACCCACCATGCCGCCAGCCACGTGTCCGGATACTTCGCCTGCTCTCCCTCTATACGTGGACGCATAATGTACACGCCGTCCTCCTCGAGGGCCGCGACTAGGCGCTGTGCCCTCCTCCACATACCGAGATGCATGGCCGGTATCATTAACACTGGCTTCCCGAGCCCTAGGGCCTCCTGCACAAGAGCCGAGACTACGTCGCTGGCCCGCAGTGACGCCACCTCCGCCATCGTGTCGAGGGTCGCAGGCGCCACCACTACGCCGCTGCACTGCCTCGCAAGCCCCACGTGCTCCACGCCGCCCGTCATGGACGTGACCGCCGGGAGCCCAGTGGCCCACTCGAAGAGCGTGGGCGACACGAGGCGTGCAGCCGCCTCCGTCATAACGGTCCTCACGACTGCACCGAGCCTCATCAACGCCCGTGCCAGGTCTAGGCTACGGTAAGCCGCCGCACTGCCGGTGACTGCCAGTGCCACGCAGCGGCCATACAGCGTGTCCCCAAGCGCGCCCCGGATAACGCTGCTGGGGTGCGAGTCGCCCCAGGGGTACCACGGCTCCGCCAAGGCTTCTGCCACCACGCTCCCCTAGGCTCACATGGTGAGGCTCCTACCACACCCCAGGGGCCACTTACGGCGTTCCCAAGTCCGCCCGGGCGGCCTCAGCGAGGGGCCTCAGCCACTCTGGGACGCCATGTGCCCAACCTTCCCGGTATACCTCGCGGACAAGCTCCAGGCCTCTCTCCACGTCCAGTACTGCGCCTGCGCCTGCAGCGAATGAAGCCGCCTTCTCAACCAGCCGGGCGGCAGCCTCTGGGAGACCCTCCTGCGTCTTTGCTAGCGCGCCCGCGGCGGCTGCCATGGCTCTGCCGACTAGGCCTGCTCGGCGCCAGACCTCTTCGCCGGCGACGTGGGCCTCCCAGAACATGTTAGCCGCGAGGTAGCCAAGGTATGTGTCGAGCAGGCGGCTGCCGCATACGGGAGGCTCTCCCGTGCGGATGAATAACACATCGCCGCCTAGCGCCTCAATAGCCTTGGCTACCATGCTCCTATCGTGGGTGAAAGCCTTGACACTGATCCAGCGGCGGGAGACGTGGATCACGTAGGGGCCGCGGATCCTTTGCCTGAGAGTCTGGTGGAACCTAGGAGCATCGGGTGGCAACAGTCTGAGCCGATTAGCGGCGTAAGCTATTACAAGCCTATGTGTCATGACGCGCTACACCCTTTGCGCCAGACTTGTGCTATTTTGTTATGGTATATCAGTACACAACTATTGTATTCGCACGTGTCTCTGTAGACTGTTCAGCAGTCTACCAATGCTATATATAGAACGCTGCACACACTCACACACTTGAGAATTCAAAGTCAACGTTGAAAAACATTGACAGCACGTATGTTTGAATAAAGGACTTAAAACGATACATATATATGCATACAATATTTAATTCAATACTATGTAATATCATATATTGGGCGTGGATCCACACGTAGAGGAGATGGGGTGGGAGACATGGTCCCAAGCGTCCAGGAGGACCTTAAGCTGGAGAAGGGCGAGCTACACATAGGCAGCGGCAAGGAGCGTTACATATTGATACCCATGCGCGCCTACGCCGAGATAATAAACACTATGTTCGAGCTGGTAGGCCAGACCGCTGGCGGCCCGCTCTACTACCTCGGCAAGAGGATAGGCCAAGGCCTAGTGGAAGAGCTAACCAAGAGAATGAACGAGGCAAACGAGGAGAAGAACATCGAGAACCTGATAAAGGAGTATGCCGGGTTCCTAGAGGAGCTCGGCTTCGGCAAGATAGAGATACTCGAATTCAACGACAACCATGCCACTATCCGCATGGAGAGTCCGCCTAGCATGGCTGGCATCGCCGTGGCCGACGGCATAGCCGAGAAGCTCGTGCGCGAAGGCAAGAAGGTCTGCTACCTAGAGACCGGTATGGTTGCCGGCGTGTTCGAGAAGATACTCGGCAGCCGCTTCCAGGGCATCGAGAAGGAACACGGCACGGTTGAGAACCCCTACTGCATCATCGAGGTCCGCCGCGTAGGCTAGCAAGGTGGGCCTAGGTCGGCGAGAAGAGGTGTTCCGGCGCGCAGCCGGGGCTCATCCCAGTGTCCGTCGTGACTCGGCGGCGTCAGCCCCGGCGAGGAGGCTCCAAGGCTACGCCAAGTACACCCGATGTCCCTGGGTTATGTTTTTCGCCCCTGCTCTGTGGAGGCTCCGCTGTTTCCTCCCTCTAGGTGACTATCTTTTCAAGCAAACCTCTCTCCCATGCGAGGCGCAGCTCCCTGGCTATCCTCCTGCCCATGTACATGGGTGTCTCCCAGTAGAGGCTACCATAGGGCGCCGGCTGGCCCATGTAGACGTTTGTGCCAGCCACTATGCGGCCGCTGAACTCGAACACCTTATACTCCAGCTTGTCGGTCACGACTCCCTCGAGGCTGAAGGGGCCTATCATTGGATGACCGGTTTCCTTCTCTACGGCCGCCGCGAAGCGGTCACCGTAGTCGAGTATCTTTGCTAGGAGGCTCTCCCTGGCAACTATGGGCTGGTTTGCTACAACTGTGAATGTCGGCTCAAGGTTTAGCTGTGCCGCTAGCATCGGCGGGAGCCTTGAGAGGCCGTCTATGTTGGACTCAAGCCTGTGGTCCATGCTTATGAGCTCGACTCGGTCCATTACTCTTGAGGCAAAGTAGTGCACGTAGAGCCTCACGCCTATCAAGAGCTCCTGCACTGTGACCTCCTCGGGGCTGTAGCCCAGCTGCCGGAGCTCCTCCAGGACGCGGGGCAGAGTCTCGGGGGTCGCGGCACGGTAGCCGCGGCCACCCTTAGCGCCCGGGAGCTTCACTATCACCGGTGTGGTTGCCTCTCCGGGGCTGCGGTAGATGCGGGGAGTCTCTATCCCCGCGGACGCGAGGAGCGTAATCTTCCTGTCCCAGCTGGCCTCTATCTCTAGGAGGTATCGGTTGCCCAGGATAGGGAGCTCGAGCCCCACTAGCTTGTCGGCGCCCACGTACTCTATGAGGCTGGCGTGCGGCACCAGCACCGCGTTCAGTTCTCGGAGCTTCTCTAGTGTCCTCTTCTCCGTGAAGTCGCTCCACGATTCCAGGAGCACAGCGCGGCTATAGAGCCACTCAAACCTGCTATAGATGGCCTCGTACTGGCGCCGCGTAGCGACCAGGACCGCCTCCACGCCCTCGTCGCGAGCGCCGCGGAGCAGCTGTAGCGCAGAGTGACTGCCGGGGACGGCGAGCCGTGGAGCACCCGTGTATGAGGAGACTATCTCCGCCCCGACGCTCCTAGACCTAGCCAAGGCCTAGGGGCTCCCCTCCTTGCCGCACCGCGAGGGGACCTCTCTCAGAGGCAGCAGCCCTATACTTTAGCGCCTCCTGGGCAGGGGCTACCTGTCTGGCCTTGGCGCTGGGGCATGAGGGGCCTGCGTGTTGGGGGAGAGGTGCTGCCTGGCCGGTGGCGCGGCTGCCGGCATGCTCGCCGTTCTCGCCATGCTCGAGGCTGGCGGCCTCGTCCCCGTCTCGGTGACCACAAGGCGGGCCACGTTCCTGGTCTACCAGTACGTGCCCGTCACGGGCTCATGGCTCCTAGACGCGGCCGCTGTCTCCCTGCTTGGTCTTGTTGCGCTGCGCTGCGGCGCCCGCATGGGGCCTGGGGCGGCGCTGGGCTACCTGGTGGCCGGGCTTGCGCTGGGCCCGCTCCTGGCAGCAGCGCCCCCCGCTGTGGGGCCGCTCGCAGTCTCCGCGCTTGCCGTCTCTACCGCTGTCAGGGCGGCGCGGGCGCTCCTCGAAGAGAGCTGCGGGTGGCGTGGGCTTGCGCTGGGCGCAGGACTCGCCATAGTCGTGGTCGAGGCTGCGCTTGTGTCGGCGATAGGAGCATACTACGTTGACCCATCCCTAGCGTGGGCTGTACAGCGCGTGTTACTGGTGGAGCGCCGTCTCTGGGCAGCGGCCATGGTGTCTGCGCCGTTCCTGGCGGCCATGTTTGGGTTGCTCTGGCTCTGCTGTCTCGTTGCAAGGCTCCTGGGCAAGGACAGGGTGTGCCCTCTGAGGCCGCAGCCACCCAGCCCTGGGGCTGGCAGGGGCCTTGGGCGCAGTGGCGTTGCCCTAGCCGCCGCCCTGGCCGTGGCGGCTGTGCTGCTCCCTCACCTGCCTAGCGTCAACCCAGACGGGAGGCCCGTGTCAGTCGACACGTTCTACTATGCAAGGTTCCTCGAGGCAGCGGACAAGTATGGCCTGTGCTGGGCTCTCAGGGAGACACATGGCCTGGCCCGGGCGGGGTACCTTGCGCTGCTCTACGCTATCCATAAGGTAACGGGGCTCGACCCCTATGTCCTGATGGATGTCGTGCACCCTCTCGTTGCGGGGCTCGGGCTGGCCGCGACGGCCTACCTGGTTGCCGAACGGAGGCTTGGCTGCTGTGGGGGCGAAGCCGCGGTCCTAGCAGTCACAGGCGGCCAGTTCGCCACGTTCCTGCTGAGCGGCCTACAGGCCAACAGCGTGGCCCTCCCCCTAGCCTTGCTCTACCTTGTCTCCGGCGGCGCACGCCTAGCAGCCCTCATGGCCATGGCTGCGCTAATACATCCCTGGACCCACGTTGTATACGCCACCGCACTCGTCTATGATAAGCTGTGGATAGGAGACCGTAGGGGCGCTGCCTCAGCAGCGGTTCTCGCAGCAGCCGCCATAATAGCCTCGGACGCTGTGAACCGCGTCCTGGCGGCGAGCCCCGCGGCTACGCTTGTCGTCCGCCCCCTAGCGGGGGGCATAGAGCGGGCTGAGCCTCTGGCCGGGGCCTTCTATGGCTCGCTGCTCTGGAGCTGGGGCAGCCTTACCACATCGCCCTGGGTCATGGCTGCCGGCGCGGCAGCTCCATTCTACACGCCGGCAGCAGCAGCCGAGGCGGTTGCGGCATCGCCGTCCCTGCTTCTCTACCGCGTCATAGCCCACCGCCTGTTGCTGGATGTACCGTTCTGGCTGCCCGCCGCTCTACTCCTCCAGCGGCTACCCTGGGAGCTGCGCTACCCGCTCCTCGTGGCCGCTGCGGCGGGGCTCATGGCGGCCGCTTACTACGCCGTGCCGCTGGAGGGGCCTCTCTGGGAGGGCATATGGACAAGACTCGTCAACCCCTAGTGCCCCTCCGACACCTAGGGGCTGGGCTGCGTGGGCGGCTGGCGCGAGGAGGCCGTGGAGGCTCTGAGGCTAATCGGTAGGGGCGCTGCCATAGGCTTCGCAATTCTTATCGTGGCGGCAGCCTCTGCGCTGGCGCTGGGCGACCAGGGGCTGGCTGACCAGCTTGCCGCCGGGGCCTACTATAGCCTCGTTCTCTCCGTTGCGTCCCTTCTGGCCTCGGAGGCTCTCGGCGACGAACGTTCAGCATAGGCCACGTGGATCACCACGTCACAGTTCCTCTTGCCCAGTTCCTCGACGACCTCGTCTACCAGCAGGTCCGCTACGTCCGCTGACATCCCGGGCGGCGGCACAGCTACCGCGTCGCCCGCGCAGGTGCGGTCGTCCAGCATCCGGAGCCTTGCTCGGACGAGCCGTAGGCCGCGCAGCTCCAGCTCTCTCCGGAGCATCTCGTAGAGCCGCCTCGGGGCCGCCACGTCGCTGAAGACCCGCAGCAGGTACCGGTGCGCCTCGTAGGCCTCGTGGAGGATGTAGCCGGTTATCGCAGCAGCCCCGGCCAGGTCGTACATGTAGCCTATGTACTGGCCGGCCAGTGAGCCGCCGAGAGATACCCCAGTCTCGAGCAGCTCCGATGCCGTGAAGCCAGCGTAGACCCTCACAACCGGGTCTAGGCTCCGCGCCAGCAGCACCGCCGCCGCGTAGAGCCCCGTGCCCGCGAGTAGCCAGGGGAGTCCCGCGGCCGCCTCAACGCGGTACCCGCGCAGCCCCTCCAGCGTGAACGCGACGTTAGCCCCCGCAGCCATCATGTAGAACGCGAGGCTCGCCAGGACGCCACCATAGCGGAGCCTGGCGTGGCCGTAGGGGTGGTCCTCATCCGGGGGCACAAGTGATGCACGGTAGTAGTAGACGACTGCCCCTGCAGCCGCAAGGCTCGCGAAACAGGTGACGCTGTCCGCCAGTATGGCACGGCTGCCGGACACCACGGCAGCCACGGTCTTCGCCGCCGCGCCGAAAGCGACCAGCACCACTACCACGGCCAGCTGCCGCGGCACAGACGCCACGCCATCCAGCCCCTCCATCTCCTTGCTGACAGGACTCCCGGGGGATGGAGGCGGCCCAGGAGCTGGCCACCAATATATCGTGGGTAGCGGGGCAGGCCGCCAGGTGCACAAAACGAGGTAATGGGAGAGGGCTAAATGGAAGAGAAAGGTGTGCTGGCTGCGGGAGCCGGCGGCCGGCTCGTGACTGCTTCTTCGTAAGGCTCCGCCTAGCGTCTAAGCATTAGCGCCAGTATCACCGCTGCGGCCAACGCGGCCAGAGCTGCGACTGCCAATACGCCGGTCGGGGTCGTTTGCCCCGCTTCCGGGCTGGTGGCTGTCTCCGCCCTGGTCCCCGCTGTCGCCTCGGCTGTCTGCGGTCTAGCCGTCGGAGACTTCGTGCTCGGCGCCTCCGCTGTGTGGCCTGTGGTGGATGTGGCCGTCGCTGCCTGGCCAGGCTTGCCCTGCTCTGCGGGCTGTGCGGCAGTGGCCGTAGTGGCTACTGGCACCGTCTTGGTGGCCGCTGTTGTCGTCTTTGTCTTGCATGCTGAGAGGTCTACCTGGACCGTTGCTAGCTGCGCGGCTGTGACGCTGGTCTTTGACACCTTCACGCATGGATCGGCCGGCTCGATAACTATCTTCATGGGTAGCAGGTTCGAGACGCCTGGTGCTAGTATCTCTAGCTGGCCTAGTGTAGCGAGTATCTGCTGGTACTGGGTCGAGAGGGCTGCAAGCGCCTTCTCCGCCGCCGCGGAGGGCGTCGAGGCTGGCACGTAGAGCCGTGGGCCACGGTAGTCGGCGCTGAGCCTCAGCAAGCCATTGCTAGCCACAAGCTCTATCCTAGTCATCGACTCGGACGGCGGCTTGACGAGAAGCGCCGCTGAGGTCATCCCCTGCAGCCCTTGCACTTGATTGACCGCTATCAAGACCTCGGGGTTCTTGGCGAGCAGAGGCCTCAGCAGCGCGACCACCAGCGCGTTCATGGCGTCGCGGCTCTCAGCCGCCAGCCTCGATATCTGCTCGAGGTCACCGCGGCTGCTTGACCTGTAGTCCAGGCTTGCTCGGAGCCTGTCACCGCCCACGTAGAGCGACGCTTTCAGGCTGAACTCGCCCTGGACACTGTAGGGCGCCGCTAGGAGTTTCCTCAAAGTCGCAGCATCGTCGGGGCTCATGCCGTTCGCTATTGCCGCCTGCAGCATGCCCTCAAGGTCTATGACTACCCTGGCGGCTACCCGGCTAGAGCCGCCCGCCGACACCTCCACAGCGAGCCTGTCAACACGTATGTAGCCGAACCCGCTGCGAGCCAGCTCCCTATTGACCTCCTCGAGTGAGGGTAGCTTCTCTGAGCCCACCTCTTCCTCGAGCAGCTTACTAGGCACTAGTGCCTCAGCCTCGATGACTAGCTGTCTAGCGTCTATGAGCCTCACCGTGAGCTTCTTCAGATCCAGTGTATAGCTCTCGTTTCCCGCGACAGCTAGCCTCGCAGATAGCGTTGCCTCGCCGTCGCCCTTGGCAAATCTGTAGCTCCCCTCGGCCTCTATCGAGGCCTGCTGCTCGCTATCAGCGTCTAGGCCGACAAAATTTGCACGCAGGACCGTCCTTGACGTGCTTTCGCCACTGACGTAGCTGCTCTCCGAGGTTAGTGTGAGTTTGCCTGTGAGCCTGCTTTCGCCGAGCGAGCTGTACGCCTCAACACTGTACAGCGGCTGGACCGAGCCGTCAGGGTAGACGAGTATCTTCAAGGACGTTTTTGTGACGTTAACGCTGAACTTGGGCAGCTCTATGCCGCCGGCTGGCGGGACCTCCGTCTGTGCTGTTGCCTGCACGGAGGCAACGAGGACTAAGAGGATGAGGATGGGGAGAAGCCTACGCACAATACCTTGAGTCAAGACTTGTACACCCTACCTTAGCCGCTAACCGTCAAGTACCATGTTCCCCGCCACGCATGTTCATAAGTCTAACCTGTTGAACTAGTCTGGCTAGTCTGGTCTATGGTCTACGACAGCCAACCGCCGAGGGGCTCTACGCGTCGCTGAGCGTGTCCGTCCGCGCAGGGGTCAGGAGGCAGCCCCCGGAGACCAGAGAGGGGAGCTGGGAGAGGAGGGCGCGGGCGCCGGGGGTCAGTCTGAGAGACGCTGCCCTGCTTAGGCTGAAGAAGCCGGCCTCCAGCGCGTCGCTCCCGGCCACCGGCTCGCCGCCAAGGTACCTCATCAGCACGTCCAGTATCACATACTGCGTCGGCCCCTGGGGGCCGTTGGCTAGCAGCTCATGTATGTGGACCACGCCGAGGGGCTCTGCCTCGAGCCCAGTCTCCTCGAGCAGCTCCCTCCTCGCCGCCTCCAAGACGGACTCCCCTGGCTCAACGTGGCCGCCGGGGAAGCTCCAGTAGCCGGCGAAAGGCGGGTAGCGGCGCCTGACGAGCAATACCTCCAGCGCTGCACCGCGGCGGCGCACCACCAGGGCGCCGACACCCAGCACGACCCTGCCGCGCAGCCTAGCGTGACGCAAGATGCTCTACACCAGCAGCTGCTGGCCCCCTGGGAGGCTGGGCCCCACAGTCGTGGGCCCCAGGTGGGTCCATCTGGGGAGCTATAGGGCAGCCGGCGCGTATAGCGGCTACGGCCCCTCCTCTACCGGGGCGGCGCCGAGGTACTCCTCGGCTATCTCGTCTATCTCGTCGCCCTGTGCCTCGCGGAACCGTCGACGCTTGAGCTCCGAGGCCTCCCTGCATGCCTCCAACAGCTTCTCGAGCGGGATATGGATTATCTCGCTGTCGCCTGTCTCCAGGAAGACCGCTAGCCGGCGTCGTGGGTAGTCTACCACGACGTGGATGCATGGCGGCTGGTTACACTCATAGCTCATAGCGTGGCCACTCTCCTCCGCGTCTCTGGGCTCCCAGCTGGAGCCGTGGCGTCGTGCCCCATGTTACTGGGTTATTCGCTGCTGTCGCCGCTCGCCTTGTGGAATAAGCTATTAAATCGCAGCGTGGGGCAGGGCCTGCCCCCGGAGAAAGGTGTACACAGCCTTCTGTGATGTAGGAAGAGTAGCCTCCGCGGGGTGCATGCGTGATGGAGCAGAGGACCCTTATCCTCATAGGTGCCGTGATAATAGCCGTTATTGCTATCGCAGCATTCGTGGCCCGCAGCGGCCCCGCTACCACCACGACGCAGACCGCGACGCAGAGCCCAGCGACGGGTACAGCAACGACAGCCTCGCCAACTACAACGACCGCTGCGGCTAAGGGCGCGATCTGCGTAGTCTATGACATAGGCGGCCGCGGTGATCTAAGCTTTAACGACATGGCGTACCTCGGCGCTGAGCGCGCCAGTAAGGAGTTCGGCCTCTCCCTGAAGGAGGTGCAGAGCAAGAGCGAGCAGGACTATCTGCCCAACCTGAGGACGCTCGCTAGGAGCAAGAAGTGCACCGTGATAATAGCCGTTGGCTTCCTGATGACCGACGCCGTGAAGAAGGTTGCCGACGAGTTCCCTGACCAGCTGTTCGCGATAATCGACGGCTACATACCTGACAAGCCCAACGTGCTGAGCATACTCTTCAAGGAGCACGAGGGCAGCGCCCTCGCCGGCGCCTTGGCCGCCATGGCGACACACTACTTTATAGACAAGGGTATGGATTTCAAGGCTGACGGCGTCGTGTTAGGTATGGAGATACCTCCACTCTACAAGTTCGAGGCCGGCTACTACTGGGGTATAAGGTACGGCGAGAAGATCTACGAGGAGCACGAAGGCAAGAAGGTCCAGCCGCTCAAGATACTCTACACCTACACGGGTAGCTTCAACGACCCCGCTAAGGGCAAGCAGGCAACCGAGGCCCAGCTAGCCCAGGGCGCCGCTGTTATATTCAACGTCGCTGGTGCAACCGGCCTAGGCATATTCGAGGCTGTCGCCGAGTATGGCCACAGGCAGGGCAAGACAATGGGGCCGCCCTTCGCCATAGGCGTCGACTCTGACCAGGACTGGATTAAGCCTGGCTTCATACTGGCAAGCATGATGAAGCGTGTTGATGTCGGCACCTACACTGCCGTCAGGAAGGCCCTCGAGTACAAGAGCGGAGAGATAAAGAAGTATGGTGGCGTGCTCGTCCTAGGCCTCAAGGAGGGCGGTGTTGGCCTAAGCAAGCTTGAGGACCTTAAGACCTTCCTGAAGCTAGCCGAGGAGGCGGGCAAGATAACGCCAGAAGAGGCCCAGAAGATCTACGAGCAGGTCAAGAAGATGAGAGAGCAGATACCCCAGTGGATATGGCAGGAGGCCTACGCCCTCGCCGACAAGCTGGTGAACAATCCTGACGTAAGCGTCTATGGCGTCAAGTGGAGCCAGATAGAGGAGTTCGCCAAGAACCCGAACCCCGACGGTATCAAGAAGATACGTGAGCAGCTGAAGGTAGGCTAAGAGGGACGGCGTCTGGGCCCCCGAGCCGCCTCGCCTAGCCATGGCCGTTTTTATTTCCTCCACCCGGGTCTATCCTCTTCATGTTATAGCGTTGTGGTATGCCTCGCTGCTTTCTCCATACTTCTCCTGCTTTCCTGTCGCCTATCGGGATAGTGTCGCCGACCCAGTCAGTATTTATAGTGGTGTAACTATGGGCATGTTGGGAAGGCGACCTTGGCAGCACCAGAGACGGGGAGAGAGCCGGTAGTATCTATGAGGGATATCGTCAAGATATACCCTGACGGCACAGTCGCACTGAGAGGTGTCAACCTCGACATCTATCCCGGTGAGGTGCTTGGCCTTCTTGGCGAGAACGGTGCCGGCAAGACGACGTTGATGAAGATACTCGCTGGGTTCCTCAAGCCTACCAGTGGCTATATACTGTTGCGTGGAAGGCGTGTGGTCTGGCACTCGGCAGCCGAGGCGCTCCGCCACGGCATAGGGATGGTTCATCAGCACTTGTCGCTTGTACCCGTATTCACGGCTTATGAGAACATCATTCTCGGGTTGCCTTCTCGTATGCTTGCTGGAGCGAGGCAGAGGATAGAGAAGCTGATGGAGGAGACTGGGCTGGAGGTGCCGCTTGACGAGGTTGTGGAGCTGCTCTCTTTTGGTGAGCAGCAGCGTGTGGAGATTCTGAGGATGCTCTTCCGTAATGTCGACGTGCTTATACTTGACGAGCCCACGACAAACCTTACGCCGAACGAAACTGAGACCCTCTTTAACGCGATAAGGAAGCTGAAGCAGCAGGGTAAGAGCATAGTGTTTATTACTCATAAGCTAAGGGAGGTGCTTGAGATAACTGACAGGATAGTCGTTATGAGGCGGGGGCGTGTTGTTGGCGAGCTTCCGCGGGCGATGGCTGACCCCAGGCTGCTTGCGAGGATGATGGTTGGTCGCGAGGTTTTGATGAGGGTTGAGAAGCCGCCGGCGAAGCCTGGGGAGGTTGTGCTGCGTGTGGAGAACCTCTGGGTGAAGAGGGATATCGGCACCTGGGGTGTGCGCGGGGTTAGCTTCGAGATAAGGGCTGGCGAGATATTCGGCATAGCCGGCGTGGAGGGCAATGGGCAGGCTGAGCTCGTTGAGGCCATAACCGGGCTTCGGAGGGTTGAGCGCGGTAAGATCTACTTCCTGGGCAGGGATGTGACCAACCTGGGCCCCGCGGAGCTGTACAGGATGGGTATGGCGCATGTGCCGGAGGATAGGCGCTCCACAGGCCTCATAATGGATATGAATGTTGTTGAGAATAGTATCCTTGGCCTCCACCGGTGGGAGCGGTTCCTCCGCAACAAGTGGGGCATGCTGAACTGGGCGGCTGCAGAGGAGCACGCAAAAGAGCTTGTGAAGAAGTACGAGATAGCCGCGCCGGGGCTCTACAGTCCCGTGAAGTACCTCAGCGGCGGTAACCAGCAGAAGCTTCTCCTGGGTAGAGAGATATCGAAGAACCCGAAGCTCATAGTGGCTGCTCAGCCCACGCGCGGCCTTGACGTTGCAGCGACGGAGTATGTGAGGAGAATGCTTGTAGCCCTCCGCAACCAGGGTCACGCCGTGCTGCTCGTCTCCTCCGACACGGATGAGGTCATGCAGCTCAGCGACCGAATAGCCGTCATGTACCGTGGCAGGTTTGTGGTCGTGACACGCCCGGAGGAGGTAACCGAGGAGAAGCTCGGCCTCTACATGGGTGGCATTGAGCAGGCCTAGGGGTGGATGACTGTGACGGCAGGGAATAGCCTCTTGGAGAGACTGAGGCGTGACCCCCGCATGCATGAGGCTGTGCTCCGGTTCGGTGAGAGCATCATAGCGCTCGTGATAGGCCTGACTATAGGCGCGGTTATCCTGTGGGTCAGCGGCTATAGCCCGGGAGAGGCGTACTACTACCTATTCCAGAGCAGCCTGCTTGACACGTATGGGCTGACGAGTACGCTCAGCTTCGCCACGCCGGTGCTGCTGACTGGCCTCACCTTCGCGATAGGTGCACGTGCCGGCCTGTTCAACATAGGCGCCGAGGGCCAGCTCTACATGGGCGCCCTTGGTGCGACTCTGCTCGCCTGGCTTGCGATGCATGTGCCGCTACTGGATTCGCCGCTAGGCACGCTGGTCGGCCTCCTGCTGGGAGCTGCTCTGGGCGCGGGCCTCGCGCTGATAGCTGCCATGCTGAGAGTATATCGCGGCGTCCACGAGGTCGTCTCGACAATAATGTTGAACTGGATAGCGTACTGGCTCGTCTACTACCTCCAGTCGCAGAAGCTCTACTGGCCCAAGGACCCGACCAAGTCGATACCGGTGCCTCCCGGGGCCCGGCTGCCGCTGCTGCTGCCAGGCACCGAGCTCTCCGCCAGCTTCCTCATAGCTATCGGCTTCACTGTGTTCACCTACTACCTGCTCTGGCACATGGTTCACGGCTATGAGCTGCGTGCAAGCGGCCTCAGCCCCAGGGCAGCCAGGTACGCGGGCATAGACCCCAACAGGAGCATAATGCTTGCCTTCGTGCTTGGCGGCGTCGCCGCAGGCCTGGCCGGCGCCGGAGAGGTAATGGGTAGGCCTCCGCACTACGCCATCACTAGCGGCCTGAGCAACCTGGTGAACATGGGCTTCGATGGCATAACCGTGGCGCTGATAGGCGCCAACCACCCATTGGGGATGATACCGGCAGCCATCTTCATCGGCGCACTCAATGCTGGCTCCCGGGCAATGCAAGCCTTCGCGGGCGTACCCCTGGAGATGGTCCGCATCGTAGAAGGCGTCATTATCATCGCGCTCGCGGTGCCGGGCATACTGCACATGATTGAGGAGTATCTGCGGAGGAAGCGCGAGCTCCGCGAGATAGCCGCCAAGGAGGCGGAGGCGAGCCAGGCAGGGTAGGCCCCCATGTTTTTGCATGCACCACGCTAGGTGCCTTGGCTAAGCCCTCCCCATTCATAGGGTATGCTGCACTGGGGTCTACGGAGTCACATGTGAGAGGACCCGTATGGGCGGTGTAGGGGTGAAGGACTGTGCCCGAGTCGGCTGCGCTGATATTCGCGGTAGGCGTGTTGAACGCTATGACGCCTATATTGTTGACCGCCGTGGGGGAGATCATAGCTGAGCGAGCGGGTGTTGTGAACATAGGCCTTGAGGGCATCATAATGATAGGCGCTATGGCCGCCACTATGGCTGCCGAGGGGTTTGGGCCCCTTGCGGGTCTGCTGGCGGGCATAGGCGTTGGGGCGCTGCTGGGCTTGTTGCACGCTGTGCTAACTGCCTACCTCAAGGGCGACCACGTAATACCCGGCATAGGCGTCAACACGCTCGCGTTGGGCCTGGTCCCCTTCATGCTGATAGTGTACTGGGGCAGCGCGGGACAACACACAGTGCCGAGGTACGCCCAGGTACCCAAGATAGCTGGATACATTAGCCCAATGCCGTTCATAGCTATACTGATTGCTGTAGCTGCCTGGTACATACTGTTCAAGACCCCGACCGGCCTCAAGCTGAGGAGCGTTGGCGAGAACCCTGTTGCCGCCGACACAGTAGGCATACTCGTGGAGCGGACACAGGCCGTGGCTGTGGTAGTGGGTGCGGCTCTGGCGGGCCTCGCCGGCGCCTTTATGAGCATCGACTGGCTAGGCGTCTTGACGAAGGAGATAGCTGCCGGCCGCGGCTTCATTGCTCTGGCGCTGGTCGTGTTCAGCAACTGGAACCCGCTATGGGCTCTTGGCGGCGCACTACTATTCGGCACCTTCGACTCGCTGAGCCAGTGGCTCAAGGTGCTACACACAGGGATACCCGACACGCTGATAAACACACTACCCTACGTCGTGACGCTCATAGCCGTAGCCGGCGTACTGGGCAGGGTGCAGCCTCCGAGACATGCCGGCATCCCATACCGCCGCGAGTAACACCAGGAGGTGCTCAACCCCTGGGCCTCGTGGCGCAAGTCTTTTAACACATGCCTCGTGAAGGTCTTATGGCGGAGGCTTGGAAGCCATGAAGGCTCTCAGGAAGCTCCTAGTAGCCGGCGCCGCCGGCACCATAGCGGCGCTGACAGCCATAGCGGGCAAGGCCACCACTGTGGCGACAGCCGCGAACCCCTACGGCATAGTAGGCGGCGAGGTAAGCCTAGTAAACGGCGGCAACAACATCCTCGCAGCCCTCGTGGCTGGCGCCGCTGTCGTAGCCGGCGTCATCATAGCACTCCGCTTCAAGTAACCGGCACACTCAGCCCAAACATAGAGCCTAGCATGTTTTTAGCCTTGAAGCGTGGATAAGTCACCCCACTCACATAGTGCCTGAAGTTCCCTCTTCTCCCCAGGCAGCTCTCCCGAGGAGGATGAGGGGGCCCAGCCTCCTGTCCAGCCGGGGTGCAGCTCGCGCTTAAGGCCAAGGGGGCTCTTTGTGCTTCTAGCTAGGTGACCGACGCCTCCGGCGAAGGAGGCGTGCAGGTAACGGGTGCTGCATGGGTTTTAGTGTGGGGCCTTTCTTTGCAGAGGAGGGGGTTTCGTTGAATGCCGGGCAGGAGATGGGGGTGGTGGACCGGCCGGGATTTGAACCCGGGACCTCTCGGATGCCAACCGAGCCCTGCTTCCAGGCTGGCTTCAACTCCCCATAGAGCTACTCCTAGCAATTC
>JAMOSW010000132.1 GCA_027062725.1 Pyrodictiaceae archaeon
GGCAGCATGTTCCGGAGCGCGTGCCAGGGGTTGAACCAGGGGTTGTAGATGTCGGGGTGCCAGGCGTGCATTATCCCCATGTTGGCTCCGCGGCGTTTCCCGCCCTGCTTCACCATCTCGGTTACCACGTCGTAGATGCGCATGAAGCTTAGTGGGCCGGATGCGTAGCCACTCGTGCCCCGGACAATGTCCCAGCGGGGCCTCAGCTCGCTGAAGCTGAAGCCCTGGCCCCCGCCATACTTGAACGTCAGCGCCTGCACAGTAGCAGCATCCATTATCGCCCGCATGTCGTCATAGACTGGCGTGACGTAGCAGGCCGAGAGCGTGCCGTGCGCCCCATCCGCGTACATGTTGAACAGGGTGGGGCTGTTGAACATGAACCTGCGCTCCACTAGGACACGGTAGAGCCTCTCCGGGTCAACACGGCCCCGGAACCCCAGCGCGACACGCCGCATAACCATGCTAGGGGTCTCCATGGGGACTCCGTGCTCGTCCCGGGCCATGTAGCGTGCCATCAGCACACGTACCGCATTGTAGGTGAAGCCCATGTCGTCCCGGCAGGGCTCGCCACCCTCAAGCGCCCTCCCGACACAATCGGGGAGCTCGGCCAGCTTGCCCCCGTTCGGCGCCCTTTCCCGATACGCCCGCTTGACCAGCCCGTATATCTCACGCACCAGGAGCTCCTTGGCCTCCTCCTCGGCCTCAGGCCTCACCAGGCTCTCACGTATCAGCTCCAGCTGCCGCGCATCGCTGCTGGTCTGCACTGCAGACGTCACCCTGGTTCAGTTGACTCCAGAAAAGCGCCGCTATCCTGGTTCAGACAATGAGTCACGCGTAATACTATAGAGGTGCATCCATGCCGGTACGACTTCCGTATTAACGTTGGCCATATCCACGCTTAGTGTAATACCGGGCTCTTGGCGGCATACCCGTATCTACTCCGGCCTGTCAGGGAGTGCCAAGCCGCGTACCCAGCAGCGCTCTAGGCCGGGTGTGCCGGAGTCCGAGTAGGCCGCCACACTGAGGCCTGGCAGGGACTGCACACGCCTGCCGATGCTTAAGTCCTCACGTCCTCTAGACAAAGTAGATCCTTAGACGCTCGTACGGCTCCTCTTCAAAGTATACCTGCCTACGTGCTATCATATGGAACATTAGCTCAGTTGTAGTTATCACCGCGTAATCATAGAGGAAGTTTGCAGGAGTTATTATAGTCAAGTATTTCTCAAAATCCAGGTCGGTGTATATTACTTCGAAGTTACCTACATAGTTACGCCCCACTACGTCTATCCGCGGCGCCTCGAGAGGCTCTATAGGCTCACGGAGGCCGATGTAGAGCGTCTTACGGTTGCTGTCCTGGACCTCCTTCTTGTAGCTGTATCTTGCCTCAACGTCAACATGCCTTGGCTCGAAAGTGAATACAGCGTTCCTCGCTGTAACCCGCAGCGTGTCGCTATCTACCTCTAGCCGTAGAGCCCCCGTGCCACCCCATTTGACGTAGAAGACAGCGCGGCCGCTGCGCGGCATAACAGAGCCCTTCCCGCGGCACGTATGGCGCTAGCTAATATAGCGCTACCTCACGGCCACAAACAACGACCAGTATTATCCGTGGACTAGGCGTGGCTATGTTCGTCTTCCGAATCGGGGATTTCAAGCAGCTTCTGTATCTCGGATGCAAGCATCCGGGCCGTCACCGAAGGGGGAAGCGCTGTATCCTCGCGACGGTATTTCGTCTCGCCCACAACTCTCATACCGATACCATCCTTTATCTCTATTTCATGCATTTTGAGGCTATGCTCAGTCTGTCTCATCTTCTCAATTATGACGTACCTTCTCAGCTCGCCCCTCACGATACTCTTCCTAAACCTTATTATGCCGTCAGCGACGTGCTCTATGCCGAAGCCGAAGCCGAGACTCGTTGTAACAGCATACTGGCTTATGAGTAGAGCTGTAAAGTCCCACCGGTACAGTATGCGTTTAACGTAGTAGCTATACTTCCTCGCCATCGCCGGCTTGTCGAGCCAGAACGCAGACATAGAGTCAATAACTAGTCTAGCCCGGCCATAGCCCAAGTAGCGCTTCGCCTCAATCACCTTGTTGACCAGTGACTCTACTGTAAGCTCTTGGAGGCTCCAGGGATCATCACGTCCACCCATCAACGCATCTATTATCACAAGCCTGCGTTCATCAATAGCCCTTTCGAAGTCAAACCCGAACATTGCTGCCTGCCTTATTATGCTCTCCTTACTCTCCTCGGTCGTTATGTAGATGTTCTTGTCTCCCTCCCTTATGCCCTCAGCCACAAAGTGTATAGAGAATATGGTTTTGCCTGCGCCAGGCTCACCCACGACTGCAACGAAGAAGCCGCGAGGTATGCCACCCTTAATCAGCGGGTCAAAGCCCTCAACGCCGGTCTTGAGACGCTCTATATAGACCTTCTTCAAGGTTCCCTCCACCAGTCAAGGATTCTATGAGCATACCAGCAGCTGCAACCTTTTCTCTCCTCGTGCTCAGCTACGCGGCGTAACTACATAGCCGCATAGCATGTCGCCGGTGCATACACGCACCATCCTGACCCTACGACCGGCTACCTCGCTCTCAGCGAGCGCGCCGTTAACACACTTCATAACGTATGTCGCTATGTTTTCTGTTGTAGGAGGTTCCACAACGTCATTGAGAAGCCTGTGGTCGAGAGGCTCTATGCAGGAGCGAAGTAGTGAACGAAGCAAGTAATGATCAACAACAAACCCCTTGTCAAGGTCTTCACTCTCAACGCAGACCTCAACAAGATAGTCGTGGCCATGGAGTCCTCCCGATCGGCGTGTAGAGCCCTCAACCTTGAGGGCTGCAGAGAACCACTCCCTCACACAGACCCCATATACTACACCAGCAGTATCCACGGCCTAGCTCCACCCCAGGCTACGACAAAGGCCCAAAACCTAGGACGCGCTATTACTGGCCCCTAAGCCGTTCGGGCTCCGACGCTGTGGAGCCATACGCTAGCGGCTTCTCGCTCTTTTAGCCAAGCGGTAGGGGGCTGAGGGGTCTTTGTCTCTCCCGGGTTGGGTTGCTGCACTTACACTTGGCTCCCCGTCCTCAGGCCAGGTTCAGCCTGCTGGCGTTGATCTCCGTGTCGGCGAGATTCACCAGTTTTTAGACAGCGGCTTTGTCGGCGTTAGAGAAAGGAAGCTTGCA
>JAMOSW010000133.1 GCA_027062725.1 Pyrodictiaceae archaeon
CATAGATTGGAGGGTAGGAAGGGTGTGGTGCCGCGGCCGGGATTTGAACCCGGGTCACGGGCTCGAGAGGCCCGCATACTTGGCCGGGCTATACTACCGCGGCATTCGGTGCCTACTACACCGCGCAGCTATCCAGGTCCCGGCCGTGGCTCCGTGAGGTCTGGGCTAGCCCCTGCTGAGGGGGTTATTTGTTTTTCTCTGCGTCGTGTGGCTAGTTGTGCGGAGACGAGATAGAGCAACATTAGCTGTGTGAAGTCAAGTACAGCTGAGGCACGTCCACGCGGGTCAACGAGAATGTCTAGGAAAGGCAGTAGACGGACGCTGAGGTCGTAGACGGCCGCATACCTGTACACGAAGGCAGCGTGTAGCAGTGCGAGGACGGCCGCGAGCGCCTGTCTGGCTCTGGTCGGGGCCTCAAGGCTTACCGAGAACAGGAAGGCGACAAGTACGACCGCGCCCATTCCCTGCAGGAGGTTAACGATAGGGTCTTGGCCTAGCCAGGGGCCCCTCCAAGCTGTGTAGGCCACGGCGTCCATGGGCATGGCCTCGACAACCCCTCCATAATGCTTGGAGTATTCGATAGTGCTCTCTTAAGGTGATGCATGCCTCGGGCAGGCCCAGCACTAGGCCGCCATGGGGCTGGCGGTCTGGAGCCACTATAACGTCCTTACCCCTCACTGGGCTTAGGCGTGCGTATTGTCCTAAAGGATACCCCGTAGCTCCTCTATGCGGCACAATAGCCTGGAGACTATGGTCCAGGGCTCTGCTCCTTCAAGCCCGCGGGGCGTGGCCACCTCGAGCCCTAGGCTCGCCGCGGCCTCTAGCAGTCTACGTGTGGGTGTTGTCTTCGGAGTTGTTGGCACCAGCACTGCGCCCCTCTCCAGCGTCCTGCGGGCCAGCTCGTCTAGGCTTACGGTGCTTCCCTCGTCTCCAGCGGCCACTATCAGTGGGCGGTAGGTGGCGAGGATATGGTTGAGGCTCGTGTCCTCCAGGGCGAGGAGGGGGTCCTGGCTGCCTGGCGGCACTTGGCCCTCGGCTAGAAGCTGCTCCATGAGGCCGGTGAAGCGGAGATAGTTACGGGGCAGCCTGGTCTCCGGCTTAACGCGTATGGCCTTGTCTGCCACAGTAGCGACTACTACTTCGCAGCCGCCGCTGACGCAGAGCGGGGAGTCCAGCAGGGCTAGGAGCGTCAAGTGGACTATGTCAGGCCGTCCCCTGTACTCCCTGCCTGGTAAACGGCGGAGCGCCTGGTGGTGGTACGCGGCGTCGAGCAGGAGCCTGTAGGGCGGCTTGCCCCTCTTCCTGGCGTAGCGGTAGACGCTAGGGTGGCCCCAGACCTCGCGCGGTATCGTCTCAAGCCCGGCCTCGCCAAGGATAACGACCAGCCTCTCCGTGGCCACCCTGCACACCCCTTGCTCCTCCAGGGGAGCTTCCTGGGCGGAGCCGTAATGGGGGCCTCCGGGGGTTTGCCTCCCTTACTGCTTGGGGTTCGTCCTTGGCGTCTGTGAAGCGGCTGCGGGGGCTTGCCAGGGAGGCGGCTGCTCGGAGTGTCTCGTCGCTGTACCGTGCGGCGGTGGAGGCGTTGAAGGATGGGGATGTGGAGCTCGCGAGGCGCCTCGTGGCTGAGGCCGAGGAGGTTCGCCGCGTGGCGCGTCTCCGGAAGCCGAGGTTTCTCAGACTCGGTGTATGTAAGAACTGTGGTGTGCCGCTTGTGCCCGGGCTTAGTGCGCGGGTGCGGCTTCACGCCGAGGGCCGTATAACGAGGGTGTCAGTGACCTGCCTCTACTGTGGCTATGTCCGCCGCATGCACGTGAGGCGCCGGAAGGGCTAATTCAGGCTCCTCGCTGGAGGCCTCTCTTCCCGGGTTGGGTCTCCCCTGGCTGGCTTTGGCTGTTGGCTGGGTGTTGGCCTCTTGCGGGCTGAGCTGCGGCGGCTAAAGGAGAGGGTTCAGCAGGGCCGCGCGGACGTGATAATAGGCAAGAATGGCGTCACGGAGGCTGTCTTGGAGGAGATACGGAGACACCTCGAGGATAAGGGGGTTGTAAAGGTTAAGGCGTTGAAGAGTGCGGTCAAGGTGACCGGGCTGGATCGTAGGAGCCTTGCCAGGCATGTCGCTGAGCGGCTTGGCGCCTGGCTGCTAGACGTTAGGGGGCGCACCTTCGTCCTCTACTTGCCTGGCCGTGGCGGTGGCGCGTCTTCTACCGCGCCCCGTGGAAGGGGTAATATACGCCCCCGGCGGGGTCGGGGCTTAGGCGGGGAGAGAAAGCCGTGGTCACGGCGCTAGAGGTGCCCGCGGACCTGCTGATAGAAAGGCTTGCAGAGAAGCTGCGCAAGATGCCGCAGATCAGGCCTCCTGCGTGGGCCTACTACGCGAAGACAGGCGCCCACAAGGAGAGGCCGCCGGAGGACCCCGAGTGGTGGTACTACAGGGCGGCGAGCCTACTGCGCAAGCTGTACAAGCGCGGCACCCCGGTCGGCCTAGAGAGGCTCCGCACCGCCTACGGCGGGAGGGTCAACCGCGGCGTCGCGCCCGAGCACTTCGCGAAGGCGGGCGGCAGCGCGATAAGGAAGGTGCTCCAGCAGCTCGAGCGCGCAGGGCTCGTGAGAAGGGTGCGCGGCAAGGGCCGCGTCCTCACCGACAAGGGCCGCAGCCTCCTCGACAACACTGCCTACGAGATAATGAAGGAGCTTGCAGAGAAGAACCCCTCGCTCAGAAAGTACCTCGAGTAACCTCCCTGGAGGGGCCACAGCCTCCGGGACCAGGCCCCACGCTCTTACCTCACCCATGTTTTCGTCTCCATAGCCCCGCGGGCCTCGGCCTCCTGGCGAGAAACATTCTACCTCGGTACTCTATTCTCGCCACATCGCCGCGTCCTAGGAGGGCCTGTAGGCCCTCCTGGGCTGGGATACCAGCCTCCTCTAGGAGCTTAGCCACGACGTCCTCGGGGAGTGGGTGGACAGCTAGTGTGGCATACACCTCCTCTAGAGGGTTGTCCCCCCGTAGCCTTGGCGCCCGGGGCTCGGGGGCTGTGAGAAGCTCAACGTCAAGCCCTCTTTCCCGGAACACTTCGTGGGCCTCGACTAGTCGCTCCTCGTCGGGAGGCATGGCCCAGTCCTCTGCCGGGGGCCTCGTGGGCACGAGGATGTAGGCTCGGCGGGGCTCTACACGGGCCACAATGTCTGCTATCTTCTCGATAGAGGCTTTGTCGTCGTTGAATCCGCGGACGAGCATAGTCTCTGTTATTATATCCGTTGGTCTTTCCTCGGCGAACACATATATGCCTTCGAGCAGCTTCTGAAACGAGAGGCCTGGCGCTGGCCGATCAACAGCTCTCCATGTCTGCTCGTCCCCGGCGTCTATCTTAAGACTCACCAGGCTTGCCTCAGAGAGGTCTCTGCGCACGTCCTCTATCCATAGAAGGCTGGAGTTGGTCAGGACGGCGGTGCGGGCACCCAGCTCCCCTATGAGTCGTAGCTCTGTGCCCAGCGCAGTGTCCAGTGTGGGCTCGCCGTCAGGCACGAAGCTTACATAGTCGACGTTGCGGTGCTTCTCAAGCGCCTCAGCGACCTCTCTTACGAGTTCTTCGGGGCTACTATAGCGCCTCCTCTCTGTGGTGAGCCGTATCGTCCTCCCGAGCTGACAGTAGATGCAGGTATAGCTACAGACCTTGTAGGGAATGTTGTTGACCCCGAGTGACCAGCCGAGACGCCTTGAATAGACGGGGCCGAAGACGTAGCCTCTCGTCGGCTGCATGGGTTGATGCGCCGGCTATGTTGCGTCCCCGACGTAGCCTTATTTCTCCAGACTCCGGCTATAGCACTGGGCAGTATGGGGCGGGGTGACCCAGAATGGCGGAGTACTACGACGAGGAGCTTGCGGAGATCCAGAGGAGGAAACTGCTTGAGCTTCAGAGGAAGCTCCAGATGGAGGAGGAGATGAGGCGCCGTCAGCAGCAGGAAGCGGCGAGGCGTGAGGCGCTCCTACGGGCCATACTCACCCCGGAGGCGCGTGAGCGCCTTGCAAACGTTAAGCTGGTAAAGCCGGAGATAGCGAAGATCGTCGAGGATAACATAATAGCGCTTGTCCAGAGTGGTCAGCTGCAGCCGCCAGTCGGCGAGGATGTAGTTAAGCAGCTACTGTCCGCTATATATGAGAGGACACACCGCGAGCCGAAGATAAGGATTAAGCGGAAGTAGGCGCCTGGAGGCGGCCAGCTGCAGCCGCCTAGACTCTAGGCTTTATATCCGGCGGCTGTGGCGGGGCCTCTCCGGGGGCGTTACCGCGGAGGCGGGTGGCGATGGCTCACTTTAAGCCGCTAGGCAAGAAGCTGCGTCTCGCGAAAGCACTCAAACAGAACCGTACAGTGCCTGTATGGGTGCTAGTCAAGACTGCGAGGAAGTTCCGTGACCACCCCAAGAGGCGCCACTGGAGGAGGGTCAAGCTCAAGGTCTAGCCCCCTTTCGGGCCTTGTGGTAGCGGCGGAGGTGTATCCACATGGTCAAGGACAAGAAGGAGTTCATCTACACGGTCTCCTTTAAGCGCATATACTGGGGGCGTAGAAGTAATCGCGCTGCGAGGGCTGCCAGGTACCTGCGCCGCTTCATAGCCCGTCACTTTGGCGTTGAGCCTGAGAACGTGATACTCCATCCATCGGTTAACGAGTACATCTGGAGCCGTGGAATAGAGAAGCCTCCGAGGAGGATAGTCGTCAAGGCGGTCAAGGACGAGGAGAATGGTGTGGTGCGTGTACGCCTAGTGGAGCGTCCAGAGAAGGTGCTGGCCGGTAAGCGGTAGCGGAGCTCTATGTGCCGGGCCTTCTCTGGGCGTGGTTGACGGCTCGGTCTTTCTTTGCGTTCTTATCTCCTTCTCCGGGCGGGAGGAGCGCGCCTCTTTAGGGGTGTCCTTGTTTCTTGTTTCCTCTGGGGAGAGACTGTTTGAAGCACGTGGCACCGCAGGGCAAGTGATGGAGGCGTATGGGCTTGATCGAGCTAATGAATATACATGGCAACCCGAACATAGGCGTCTATATCTACGCTAATAATAGGGTGGCGCTTGTTCCGCCAACGCTCACCGAGAAGGACAAGAAGGTTATAGAAGAGGTCCTTGGCGTAGAGGTCATAGAGACAAGGATAGCCGACATGATAATAGATGGTGTAATGGTGGCCGGTAATGACCGTGGCTTGCTCCTCCCGAGGATAGTGAAGCCGGAGGAGTATGACGAGCTACGCTCAGCGCTCTCTGGCAAAATGCGTGTAGAGATACTTGAGATAAGGCAAACAGCGCTCGGCAACCTCATAGCAGCAAATAATAGGGCTGCGCTCGTGTCGCCTCTCGTCTCAAAGAACGTCCTGGACTTTGTGAAGGAGGTTCTAGGCGTAGAGGTTGTGGCCCAGAACTCGCTGGCCAATATAACAACTGTTGGCTCTATGCTGGTCGTCACCGATAGGGGCGGAGTAGTGCACCCGGGTGTGAGTGAGGACGAGCTGCGCTTCCTCTCTAACCTGTTCGGCGTCGAAGTAATGCCCGCCACAGTAAACTTCGGACTCTACTTCGTGAAAGCCGGCCTCGTCGCTAACAACCGTGGCGCGCTGGTGGGCGACGAAACCACCGGCCCAGAGCTCATGAGGCTGCAGCAGGCCCTGGGCTTCACGAAGTAAGGGTGCAGATGCCGGCCCCCGGGCGCCTATGGCCGACCAACTTATAGCCCTAGACCGGGTGGCGGGTCCCTCAACTTCCTGGGCGCGTGGTTAGGCTGGCTGCAGGGTGGCCGCCATGGGAGACGTCAAGTTCTACCTAGTTGAGGGTAGGATGCTGATAAGGCCCCATAAGATGCCGGAGTGGTGGAAGTTCCGGAAGTACGTTAGAGCGCTTAAGCCAGAGCATGCGGTCGAGAAGGTCCTTTCCGAGCTGGGCAGCAACCATAAGATAAAGAGGTTCCACATAAAGATAGAGCGTGTTGTCGAGGTACCGCCAGAGCAGGTTGAGGACAGGGAGCTCCTAGCCCTCGCCAATCTCACGAGGTGGGTTCGTCCTTGAGCAGTGGTGGCCAGCAGCAAGGCATGACGCTCGAGGAGGCGCTGCAGCAGCTGAGCCTCCTCGAGGAACAGTTGAAGCAGCTTCAAGCCGCTGCAGCGGAGCTCGAGGCAAGGCTCATTCAGCTCAGTAGCCTCGAAGAAGCCCTGGCAGACCTGAAGGAGGGCAGTGACGACGTCCTCATCCCCCTAGATGCTAGGGCCACGGTGATAGCGCGTGGCACAGTAAGGCCTATGGATAAGCTCATAGTTCATGCGGGGAAGAACATCTTCGTCGAGGTTGGGTACGATAAGGCTGTTGAGTTTGTGCGACGGGAGAAGGCAGAGGTAAGCAAACTACTCAATGCCTACAACAGTGAAATAGCCAAGCTAAGCCAGTACTACACGGCCCTACGTGCTGCTATAGAGCAGAGCCTGGCGCCCCGCCAGCAGTAAGGAGGCAGACCCGGCGTAGCTAGCCTCAAGCCAGCTCTACGGCACCCTCCCCACGATTCCCTGTAGTATTTTCTCTCCGCGTCTCCGCCGCTGCGCCCCTATCTAGGTCCTCTGGAAAGTGCGGGAGAGGTTGCCTGGTAATGGTGTTCGGGAAGCTCAAGAAGGCACTCAAGAAGTTCGTTGATAACGTCAGCGAGGTTGTGGCGACGAAGACGCTGACCGAGGAGGACCTAGAGCCCATTCTGGAGGAGCTTGTGGTCTCGCTTGCTGAGAGCGATGTGGCCTTCGAGGTGGCGGAGGAGATTGCGGCCAAGCTGCGGGAGAAGCTCGTCGGCTCTAAGGTGGCTAGGTTCAAGGATCCGCGGGAGGTCGTGTTGAAGGCCCTGGAGGAGGCCCTAGTGGACATACTGAGCCGCGGGTACCGTCCTCTCGACCTTGTGGGGGAGGCTCGCAGCCGTAGCCCCGAGAGGCCACTTAAGATAGTGTTTCTCGGCGTCAACGGGGTCGGCAAGACGACGACGATAGCCAAGTTTGCCTATATGTTCAAGAAGGCAGGTGTCACGCCGGTCATAGTGGCTGCTGATACTTTCCGTGCAGGTGCGCAAGAGCAGCTTCGTCGGCATGCAGAGAAGCTCGGCGTGCCCTTCATCGGAGGCAAGTATGGGGCTGATCCCGCCAGCGTGGTGTATGATGGCATCGAGTATGCGCGGGCGCGGGGCTACCGGGTCGTGTTGGCGGACACTGCCGGCAGGATGCATACCGACAGTGACCTCATGGAGGAGCTGCGCAAGATAGTGAGGGTCGCTAAGCCCGACTATAAGGCTCTAGTTGTTGACGCGCTTACAGGTAACGACGCGGTTGAGCAGGCCAGGTTCTTCGACGAGGCGGTTGGGGTAGACTTCATAGTTCTAACAAAAGTTGATGCCGATGTTAAGGGTGGTACGGCGATAAGCGTTGCCGCGGCAACGGGCAAGCCTATACTCTATGTCGGGACTGGCCAGAGCTACGGGGATCTAGAGCCCTTTGAGCCTAGGCGGTTTGTGGAGAAGATCCTCGCGGGTCTTAGTGAGGCAAAGGAGAGGTAGTGGGCCCTCTTTTTATGCCCCAGGTATGCCTGCAGTGTCTTGGCGGGATGCTTACCGCGTCTACACTGGTTAGGCTGGACTGCCCGAGAGGGTGATGAGCTAATGGCTCTGCGTGAGGAGGAGAGCGGCATTATCTACGCTATACGCTCGACGCTGCATGAGTGGAGACTAGTCCTTCAACGCGTGAGAAAGCCCGATAAGGACGACTATATACACGCTACAAAGATAATATGGATGGCTATACTGTTGGTTGGGAGCGTTGCCTACGTAATACACTATACAGCCTATGCATTGATGACGCCCTAGCTCTGCCTCGGGGCGAGGCTATAGACCGGCTGCGGGCTTGCCGCCTCCTTCGTTCCACTTGGCTGTGTGCGGGAGGGTTCCTTTCGAGTCTCCTCCGCTGTGCTTTATGCTCCTCCGTGTCGTGGGGGTGTTGCCTCGGTGAGCAGTGTGGATGAGACCGGCGGGGCCGGAGAGGGGCAGAAGCGGGGGCTCCGCGAGCCTCGCCTCTTTGCTGTACGTACCGTTGCTGGTAGAGAGCTGGATGTTGCACTCCTCATAGAGCAGAGGGTTAAGGACGAGGGTATACCTATCTACGCGGTTATAGTGCCGCCTCAGATAAAGGGCTACGTGATCGTCGAGACGCCGGCTGCATTCCATGCCTCGAACGCGATACAGGGTATAAGGTATGCTAAGGGTGTCGTGCCGGGTGTGCTGAAGTATGAGGATGTCGAGAGGCTGCTCAAGCCTGAGGCTGTGGTGGAGACTCTGAAGCCTGGCGACATTGTTGAGATAGTATCTGGCCCGTTCAGGGATATGAAGGCGCAGGTTGTTAGGGTGGTGCCTGGGAAGAATGAGGTAGTTTTAAATGTGTTAGAGGTTGAGTACATGCTGCAAATCACGGTACCAGGTGACGCGGTAAGACCTGTCAAGGAGCGAGGGAAGTAGGGATGGCCTCGATTAGGGTTGTCACCGTTAAGGTGAAGGGTGGGGAGGCTAAGCCCGAGCCGCCGGTAGCGGACATAATCAAAGGCGTTGGCCTTGATGTTGAGAAGGTAATAGAAGAGATTAACAAGTTGACTGAGAAGTATAAGGGGCTAGAGGTACAGGTAAAGATAATAGTGGACGAGGAGACTAAGGAGTATGAGTTTGAGATAAAGCCTCCCACAACAACAGAGCTTCTGTTGAAGGCCGTCGGCGCTAAGGAGCCCTCCGGTGACCCGATGCATAAGAAGATAGGCGACCTGCCGTTTGAGAAGATAGTTGAGATAGCGATACTTAAGAAGCCTGGCCTAAACGCTAAGACTCTCAAAGCTGCAGTGAAATCGATAATCGGCTCTGCTAGGAGCATAGGCATAACGATTGACGGCAAGGACGGCAAGATAGTGACCAAGGAGGTTGAGGATGGAGTCTACGACGCTGTCCTCGCCAAGTATGAGGAGGAGTGGGAGAAGGCTTAGAGACCGCTCCCGGCTCTGCCCACCTTTAGGCTCACGCAGGGGGTAGCGCCAGCGGCGCATCCACGAGTATGGAGGTGTGGGTGGCATGTCCTTCGTTCCACGTGGAAACGTTGAGAAGGCGGTCCGGGAGGCTATAGAGGGTAGCCCCCGCAGAAACTTCAAGCAGAGTGTTGACCTCACAGTTGTGCTGAAGGATGTTGATCTTAAGAGTCCACAGGGGAGGATAAGAGAGATAGTGTTCCTGCCTCATCCACCCAGGAAGAAGGTCACAATATGCGTCGCAGCTGATGGCGACATGGCCGTGAAGGCCAAGGAGCTAGCGGACCGTGTGTTGACCCGCGAAGACCTGCAGGCGCTAATCGGGAACCGTAAGGCGGCGAAGAAGATAGCCGAGTTCTGCGACTGGGTGCTTGTAAAGACTGATCTCATGCCCCTTGTGGGTAGGACGCTTGCGCCGGCTCTGGGTCCCCGCGGTAAGGTACCTGTCCCTGTACCGCCTAACGCCGACATAGCAGCCTTCATCAACAGGTATAAGAGCGCAGTCATGCTGCGCGTGAAGGACCAGCCTCAGGTGATGTGCAGGGTGGGTACAGAGGACATGAATGTAAACGAGATAGTGGAGAACATATTCAAGGTCCTGGGTACGCTCGAGAACAAGCTGCCGAATCCGAGGAACAACATTGCCAGGATAATAGTCAAGACTACGATGGGGCCGCCGGTGGAGGTACGCTACTAGGCCCTTGGGAGAGACCTATCCTCCCGTAGCAAGTCGCGGGCCGTTACCTCCCGTTTTGCGGTGTCAACTCCGGAGCCCTCGTATGGTCCTGGCGGTGGCCGGCAGGGCTGTAGGGGGTAGCTTTTATCCCGGTCCTTGGCTGTGGTGTGCGGCTCTGCATGGGAGAGGGGTGCAAGAGAAGTGGTCGTAATCGCCAAGGCTCATGCTAAGCGCATACCGGAGTGGAAGGTGAGGGAGGTAGAGGAGCTGACCGAGCTAGTGAAGACGCATCGCACCTTCGTCATCGTCGACTTGACTAAGGTGCCGACTGCGCAGCTCCAGCGGATTCGTAGGAAGCTTGAGCGCAAGCTCGGCGGCCAGGTTGTTATGAGAGTGGCGAAGAATACCCTTATGCGTCTCGCTCTGCAGCGTGCAGGCGTTGACACTAAGAAGCTGGAGGAGTACCTTACAGGCACAAACATGTTCATATTCTCGAATCTTAACCCCTTCGAGATAGCGCTTGCCCTGGACAAGGTCTATGCCACGAAGCCTGCCAAGCCCGGCGACGTGGCGCCCACAGAGATAGTTCTGCCGCCTGGTAACACGGGCTTCAAGCCAGGCCCCATAATGAGCGTCTTCGGCAAGCTTAAGGTGCCGATAAGGGTGCAGGGGGGCACCATATGGATAGCTAAGGAGACGCGTGTAGCAAAGCCTGGCGACGTGATAAGCCCGGAGCTGGCATCGGTACTCCAGAAGCTAGGCATTGAACCTATCATAGTTAAGCTTAAGCCGAAGGCCGCCTATGAGGGCGGCGTGGTGATACCGGCCGACAAGCTGATGATAGACCTAGAGGAGTACCGCAGCATGGTGGCACAGGCCTATATGGCCGCGCTGATGGTGGGTGCCGAGATAGGCTACCCAGAGCCGGAGATACTCGAGAAGGTAGCGATACCGCTGGCGGTACGCCGCGCCCTGGCTGTCGCGGCCGAGGCTGGCTACGTGACGCCCGAGACTGCAGAGTATGTGATAGGCACCGCTGTGCGCCGCGCCCTAGCGGTGGTTGCAGCGCTAGGAGACACCGCAAAGGAGCTCGGCATAGAGGTCCAGGTTGCTGCGCCAGCGGCACCCGCCGCCGAGGAGAAGAAGGAGGAAAAGGAGGAAGAGAAAGAAGAGGAGAAGAAGGAAGAGGTCGGCGAGGAGGAGCTTGCCGCCGGCCTCGAGAGCCTCTTCGGCTTCTAGCCGTGCCCATGCATCCTCAGGCAGGCTTTTCACACAACCTGCCCCACATCCCCTCGTTGCCGACGGTGTAGGTGCCTCTCCCCTCGCTTAGCCATGTCTTAGTCTTATCCTGGACATCGAGGCGTCTAGCCTGCTGACGGTGCCGCAATGTCCTCTCTGCGAAACGCCAGTCTTTCCTTGCAGTTGGCGGGGTCTACGCGCAGGTGTAGCGGATATAGCTGCGTCTTTCTCGCTGTGACGCCAGCTGGGGGTCTGGTGCACGAATTTGACTCGCCTTGCTGAGGAGCTGGCTCGCGAGCTTCTAGAGGCGCCGCATCTCGTCGCTGAGCAGATTGAGGGGACCGAGCCTCTGCTTGCAGATAGTAACTGCCTGATCGCTACCGGTAGCGGCGATAGCTACGCGGCAGCCATCGCGATGGAGTCCTCGAGCCCTGCTGTGACTGCAGTCGATCCGCTAGAGGCGGCTGCAGGCGGGAGGCTGAAGCGTTACGTCGCCGAGGGCTGTGTGCTTGTAGCCCTAAGCGTTGGCGGCAGGACGCGCTCCGTCGTTGAGGCAGCCTCCCTGTACCGTAAGCTGGGTGGCCGTGTGGTTGCGGTCACGGCAGGTCGGTCCTCGCCGCTTGCACACGTAGCCGATGAAGCCGTGTACATGGTCTATGGGGGCCTTGCGGCCGGGATAGGGGCAGTGCGGCACCTGGTGATGCTGGCGGCTGCCGGCCGCCTTCTGGGCGTGGATGTGTGGAGGCCGCGCCCCCTGGGTGGCGGTAACTGTGTCTGGCTACGCAGCGAGATGCATACGGGCTGCTTGTCGGGCTTCTCTGCGGCGTTGTTCACGGTGCTGAAGCTCTACGAGGTTTATGGCAGCAACGTGAGGGCTGAGAGGCTTGAGCAGCTTGTCCATGCGCCGATCTACAGCGTGGACACGGTGACCCTGTACGCTGCGCCGGGGCACTGCAGGAACAAAACAATGGAAGTCTACGGTGTACTCCGCAGTGTTGGGTATAGGGTTGAGCTTGTCGAGGCTGGCGCCAACGAAGGTATCGCGGCAGCGATGGAGCATGCGTATAGGAGCCTCGAGTGCCTCTATGAGGCTGTGGTCCGGGACGGCGTGGCCGAGCCGCAGTACCGTAGGCACAGGGGCCTCGCCGAGCTAACCAGGCTCATCTACGGCTAGGAGGCGGTATCCTCCTCTACGCTTATTCTCGTCTGCTTCTCGGCCGGGCTGCGGCCGAATACCTCCCAGAGGACCAGCGCGGCCGACTTAGGCGGTATGATACCTCTCTCGGTTATTATCATGGCTATGTACTCTGGCGGGGTGGCGTCAAACGCGGGGTTACGGACACGTATCCCCGGGATGGGCTCGGGAAGCACTTCACGGGGGTCGCGCTCCTCTATCTCCACGGGCTGGCCAGTGACTGTGTAGGGGCTGAACTTGTAGGTCTCAGTAGCTACTATGAAGGGTATCCTGTGGAGCCTGGCGGCGAGCGCTATCTGGCTTGTGCCTATCTTGTTCACCACAGCCCCGTTCGCGGTAACAGTGTCAGCGCCGACTATGACCTTGGTTATCCGCTTCTCCTCTATAACCTTGAGGACTGTGGCATCCGGTATGAGGGTCACAGGTATGCCCTCCTCGGCTAGGTCGCGGCTAGTTATGTAGCCCTGGAACTTGGGCCGGGTCTCGGTCGCGTAGACCTCGAAGCGCTTACCCTGCCTCCAGGCCGTGCGGAGTACTGATTCTACTGCGCTGCTGTTACAATGCGTCAGTATCCTGTCCCCGGTCCTTACGAGTCTAGCCCCTATTTCCCCTATCCGGGCCACGGCCTGCAGCGAGTACTGTATAAACTCCTCAGCGGCGGCTATGACGGCCCTCTTAGCCTCCTCGACGCTAGAGTAGCTCCCCTTGCGTAGGCGCCTCATAACGTACTGAACCGCATTGGGGAGGCTGACCGCAGTAGGCCTCGTAGACACCAAGAGCTCGGCTACACGCTCCATGTAGTCTAGGAACTCCTCTAGGTTGTCGCCGCGGAACTCCCTAGCAGCGACCAGCAGCGCCCTCGCCGCCGCTCTCGCTATGCGGCCAGCGCCACGTATCCTCATAGTCTTGATATCCTCTGCTATCCTCGCAACCTCCTCGGGCACAGACAGGGAGCGCAAAGACGCCACCATACTCAGAGCCACCTCCCACACATGGACAAAAGGCGATAGATGCCCCTCTTTAGGTCACGGGCTCGGCCAGGACCAGCTCCCGGCTGCAATAGAGCCGAGGCGGTAGCATCTCCCCCAGCCCGCGCGAGACATACATGAGCGAACCGCCGCGCGTATAGAGGCCCCACCGGTAGCCGTAATGGCTGTTCGTGTACAGGCTTCGGCCGCCTGGTAGACATACCTGCCCACCATGAGTATGCCCCGTGAGGTAAAGGGACTCCACACTGGGTTCCGCGAAGTGGAACACATCGGGACTATGGGCTACTACTAGGTCGCAGCCTCTCCGCAGGAGACGCCGAAGCGCTGGCCCATAGCCGGCTGGCTCGTCCCTCCAGTCAAGCCCGCATATCCTCACCCCGCCGGCGCCCATCGTGGCCTCATCCACTAGGAGCTGGAAGCCGGCTTCGCCGTAGAGCCTCCCTGCCTCAACGCGGGGATCGGCTCCGCGCCTCCTAGCAGCCCAGTGCTCATGGTTACCAAGCACCGCGTAGGCCTCTTTTGCGTAGTGTGCCAGCTTCCTCAACGCCTCTATCGCAGCGCTGGGAGGCCAGGGTGTAAGCTCGTCCCACGTATCGCCCGTGACCACGAGTATCGTAGGCCTGATACGTGTAATGCGCCTAAGCAGCCAGCCGGGTATGCCGCGGTGGATGTGGAGGTCCGTCACATGGACAACTCGTACGCCGCGGGGCAGAAGCTCTACGCGGAGAACAGTCTCCTCGTAGCGGTAGCCACCGACCACGCCCGGCCCCAGAAGGGCAGCACCCAGCGCCAGCCCTAGGAGGCGTCTACGGCTAACCACGGCCCCCGCGCCCTCCACCGCGCCGTTGAGCCCCGCGGCTCTCGGCAAGCGAGAAGGCCAGGTCGGCTAGGACGCTGGACGGGCAGACCTGGAGGCACGCGCGGCAGCCTGCGCAGCGGAGCGGGTCAATAACCCCAGGCTCCGGCACAGCGCCATAGCTGCAGGCCTCAACACATAGCCCACATCGTAGGCACGAGAGTGCGGCGGATGCGGCGAGCAGCGCTGGCCGCAGCAGCCTCCCGTGGGCCTCCCCACATACGCTGAGGAGACCCCTCCTCTTGGAGAGCCGCGCCACGGCGCCCCCAAGCCGGGCCTCAGCCTCCTCGCCGGCCCCGGTGGGCTCGAAGCCGGCTGCTCGGAGCCAGCCCTCCGCCGGCCCCGGGGCTGGCTCTAGGCTCGCAGGCCTGTAGATAGTGCAGCCTCGCCGCTCCGTGAGATCCACCCCGGCCTTTATGGCGGCAACGAGCATGCGGCCGGGGTTGAGCCCCAGCCTCTTTGCGAGGAGGATTGCCTCGGAGGGATAGCTGAGCCTCCATCTCCAGAAGCCATAGTCTGCCCACTCTCGTGGCAGGCCTGCGCGGCGGGCGTAGCCGCGTAGCTCGCCTATCCAGCGGCGCCAGAGCTCGGGGTGGCGCCTTTCCACTACGTAGAACTCTGCGAGGTGGCTGGCGGGACACATGTAGCAGCCTATCCTCTCGAAGCCCTCCAGGTAGAGAGGGTTAAGCGGCAGCTTCCTCAGCTTGATGTAGGCGAAGACCTCTAGGCTGCTCCACTCCTGTATCGGCGCTGCGACGAGGTGCCTCCCGCGCCCTATCGTGCCGCTCTCGGTGAGCCGGGGCGAGGCGGCACGCTGTGGGCTCTCGGCACCCCTCTGCCCGGTAACCATGACTATGCGGCGGTTCCCTGCCACTTCCCGGAAGAGCCTGGCCAGGGGTGCGAGCTTGATGAGCCTGGTGCACCAGCGGTAATCGCGTGCCGGGGGGCCGTAGAGCCTGAAGCCTCTCCAGAAGGCATCGCCGGCCTCGGCACGGTACAGTCTAACCCCGAGCCTCTCCGCGAGCAGCTCAACAGTCTCTAGGCTCTCGGGATGCTCCATGCCCGTGTCTACCGTGTATGCGTCCTCGACGCCTGCCT
>JAMOSW010000134.1 GCA_027062725.1 Pyrodictiaceae archaeon
CCGTTCACTGGCATGGAGAAGGCCTGGAGACTCAGCACGCCTCTGAAGCGCGTCGTCTGCCTAGGCTCATACGTGACAGCGGCAACATTCAACCTCATGATTCAGGGAGATGGGCGCTCTAGGAGCTGCGTGAGGGCTGCCGTGAATGTCTACGATGCCAGTAATTGGCGCTACCTGGGCGGCGACGTGGAGGTATACCTGCTCGCGCCTGGCGAGCGAATAGCCCCCGTGATCCACGTCCCTGTGCCCTACGGCTCTGTCAAGACCAGGATTGTTGTAGACGTTAGCTCATGGAGCTATAGCTACGCCACGGTATGGAAGGCTACCTTGGAGTTCGCTAAGAGCTATCCCTCGATGCCTACGCCGGAGACCAGGCAGGGGGGAGAAGCTCCTATCCTACGGGATAGCCTCCTCGGGGCTAAGCCGGCTCACGAGGCTGAACAGCCTTAGCCTTGCCGACAGGGCCGTTGGCGTCGGCTTAGTTTATCCCTCAACGCTCCGCAGGGTTATCCTGCCCTACGGCGTCTTCAACGGAGTTTACGTTTGCTACGGCTGCAGCGGCGGTAATGATGGTTTGTACATTGACATATTGCTGGGAACCGCGGAATCAAGGCCCGCAGTGGCACAGTAAGCATAATCGCTAATGGCGTGAGGGTTGCGAGCCAGTACGTGACAGTGCCGCCACATGACTACGCTGCTGCCCGTTTCCATGTAGCGCAGGGCTACCTACTGAACCTCCACCAGTGGAACACGGGAGGCCTAGTCGAGGTTGAAAACACGCTAGCTAGCAGTGACGTTATGGTCTATGTTGATGCTGTCTCAAGGTACCGCTTTCTGCCTGAGGTATGGTCGCCCGGCAGCGCGTCACGGCTTACCAAGGACTACCCGGCGCTAGAGATGGAGATATCAATGCCCTACAAGTATGTAGGCGACACAGTGCCGTTAACCCCGTTTAAGGCGTCGCTGATAGTCCAGCCTGGCGGCGTAGAGGAGGGACAAACAATCCGTCTACTAGTTGTTGACGCTAAGTTGTTCCGCAACGATGCTTACAGAGGGAGCATAGGCGTAGTTAGGCTCAAAGTGGCTCTACCAGCACAGCTCGGCGCCGGGGACAAGCCGTACGCCTCCTTCAAGAGCGACAAGAAGTACGGCGGGCTCACAGAGAAGCTGCTGGGAGTCTCGCAGCGCCTGCACTGGCTTGTCTCCACGATAGCCACGATAGCAGACCTGCTCGGAGTCAAGCTTCCGAGCAAGGCTAATGCCTTCATTTTGCCAGTGGCTTAGCGCTTGAGGTCGCCAAGGCGAGCCTGGGCTCCACTCAGCTAACATACATGGGCACTGTGAGTATAGACGGGAAACAGTACAACGTCTACAGCGTCACCTGGGACCCCGGCGTTGGCACGGCGAGCCGCCTCGAGCTGCGATTAGTGAAGCCCTTAGCTCATCCGGCACGTGGCGTCTACAGGGTCTACGTGTGGCTGGAGCACTGGGAGCGGGCAACATGGATGATAGAGAAGATCCTGGCTAAGATAGCTGTGGGTGAACAAGTACCGGGGGTCGAGGAGCCCTACGGGTTCTACGGGCGCAGGGACCTGGGCTACGGCTAGAGCATAGCGCTAGCATGCGAGGGGGTCCGAGCCAAGGGGTGAGCAACAATGGAGCAAGCCAGGCATATACATAGTGTCGTCTTTTTAGTCGCGCTGTTGGCCATGCTTTCGCCGCTGACCTACATCCTTGCCCTGGTGGCTCTCGTAGAGGCGTATGTAGCGGCACGTGTCTTCGCATTTCTCGTGGCCGGCGCCTATCTAGCGCCACTCTCCTCGGCGTTGATGAAGGCGGCTTCCTCGGCGACAATTGCAGCCTGCGGCTCGCGGGTCACGGTGCCCACGGTGTGGGTGCGGATGCTTGCAGCGTGCTACAGGAGGGCGAGGGCTAGGCTTCCCACCCTTTTGGCGGGTGTTGGCTAGTGTCCTCCTTGCTTGATGTGCTGCCGTTCCTGAGCGGGGCTGGCACACTGGTTAGCGTCTACCTTGTTGCGCCGGTGTTCTCCCTGGTCTTGCTCGTCTGGTTTGTTTTAGTGCCGCCTCTTGTCGCTGAGGAGCTGGGCGGTGTCACGGGCTGTGGCCGTTGGCGGCCAGCGGTGTGGCTAACGGCGGTTTATTGTCGCTACGTTAGGCTATGCTGCTATAAGGTGGTGGCTCTCTGCCGTGGCCGGAGTACCCGGTGGACCAGTGTTACCCCTGAGGGGCCTGCAGGAGAGATACTGCGGATGGTGACAGCAGGCCTCGTCTACATGCCAGGCGTTGTTGACGTAGTGTTGGCCCCTCTTTGGGTGGTTGTTGCCTCATGTGTATATGTATGGCTCGGCGGGTTCTGCATGGGGCGTGCTGGTGTACGGAGCGGGGTGTGAGCGGCTAGGGGATGGAGATTGTTCTGCTGCAGCGTTGGCCCGTCGTGTTGTCGGTGAAGAGCAGGGTTATGTAAGGCTTGGCCTTTAGCGTGTATGATGCGGTGTATGTCGTTGGCTCCGGGAGTACCTGGGTGCAGAAGGTTCCTGGCGGCGGGCTAGCCCCCACTATGTATATCAGTATCTCGTTGTCGGTGCTGCTTGACTTCACGGAAAGTATGCGGTGGCATGGATCAGGCGGCTGAAGGCTCAGTGTTAGCTTGACGGTGTAGAGCCCGCCCTTCTGGACCATTTCGACGAGAGTTGTTGCGTGTAGCCAGCAGAGCTTTGTGTTGTACTCCATCTCTACCTCGCAGTACTCTGAGGCGTGGGTGGTAATTGAGGCGACGGCCCATAGGGGTAGTGCGAACACTGCAAGTAGCGCGGCAGCGGCCAGCGGGTCACGTGGGAGCACCACAGCGGAGAGGACTATGATAAGGAGCAGGGCGAGGAGCTCCATACCCGTGAGCATGGTCGCGAACCCCCGTTCTCTGCTTGGGGGCTTTCATGTCCCCCGGGGGAGGGGCTAGTGCTGTGCGAGGATCTGGTGGAGGAGTGGCGCCAGGAAGGCTGCCAGCGTGGCCCATATTGTCACGAGTAGGCCTATCATCCATCTCATCATACTGTCTATCCTCTGGTTCACAGCGTCTATCCTGGAGTTGAGCTCGGCCCTGGTCTTCTCTAGGAGGTCCTCGAGGTGGTCTAGGCGTGTCTCGAGGTCGGCTTTCAGCTCGGCCAGGTCGCGGCGCGTGGCCACCTCCCGCAGCATGGCCTCGAGCAGCATGCCTCGTAGCTGCTCGTCGCCGGCTATCTCTGCGGCCAGTAGCTTGGCGAGGCTTCGGGCCTTCTCCGGCTCCCTGCGTAGCTCGTCGATTAGCCTAGAGGCTATTGTCACCGAGGGGCCCCTCCCTGCTGTGGCTAGTGTGTCCTCTGGCTGCGCCTTATTGGTGTCTCCCCTACCAGGGATCCACCATATAGAATTGTGGTAGTGTTTATCTCTCCCCTGACCGGGTCCGCGCTCCTCCCTCTGGAGGGTAAATGGGCTAGTTTGACGATTGGGGCTGGTGCACGTTGGATGGTAAAACGGCTCTAGTTGCGCTGGGCGTTGTTGCCGCGGCTGCAGCCCTGGCGGTGGCTGCCCTAGCACACCATGGAGGCAGCGATAGGGGGCTTGTGCTTCGCGTCTATCTTTGCAGCGCGGCGAGGAAGCCCTGGGAGGAGATAGTCAAGTTATTCGAGGAGGAGACGGGCGTGCACGTAGAGGCCATATACGGATCCTCCGGGTACCTTCTTGCCCAGCTCCGCCTCGTTGGGGGCGACGTCTATGCCCCCGCCTCGCCCTACTACATGGAGCTCGCGGTCCAGGAGGGCCTCGTTGACCCCGGAACAGTGGCTAAGGCCGCTCTCCTCTACCCCGTCATCCTCGTGCCCCGGGGGAATCCGGCGGGCGTCAGTGGCCTCGAGGACCTGGCCCGGCCCGGGGTGAGGGTCGGCATTGGTGAGCCGGACCGTGTGGCGGTTGGCCGCTATGCCCGCCTTCTTCTAGAGGAGACGGGGCTCTGGGAGAAGGTGCGGCCAAACATAGTGGTCTACGCGAAGACCGTCGCCGAACTCACGAACTACGTAGCTATGGGGGCTGTTGATGCTGCTATAACCTGGGACGTGAATCACTGGTGGTACCCGAACCGCACAGAGGCTATACCAATACCTGAGGAGCTCTGGAGGGGCCTAGGCCCAAGCTACATACCGATAGGCGTCGCTTCGGGGAGCAGCCACCCAGACCTCGCCAGGAGGTTTGTAGAGTTCGCAACCAGGAGCCCCGAGGCGCTTCAGGTATGGCGCCGCTACCACTACCATGTCCCCGCCGGTGATGGGCCTTGACGCGCTATGGATTGTTGACGGAGAAGCAGCTGCTCGTGCTGGCGCTGGCTGCTTGCGGCAAAAGTGTGGCCGAGATAGCCAGGATGCTCGGCGTGACGAGGCAGGACGTGTCGACGGCGCTGCGCCGGGCACGGAGGAACATGGAGAGAGCCGCTAAGACAATGGAGGCCTATGTGGCGGCCACCAGCCCCTTCATAGTCCATGCGGCAGCGGGCACGGCCCTGCTAGATCTGGCTGACGAGCTTCTCCGACGGGCGGACAGGGCTGGGAGGAGGATACCGCTCGGCCGCGCCGAGCTCGTCATCTACCTGCGCGCTGTCCTAGCTCCCCGCCTCGCTGAGGGGAGACTCAGGGAGGAAGCCTGCCTCGCGCTCGACACCGAGTCCAGGCCGGTACCCATTGACTGCAGTATAGCCGACGCAGTCTCTGCGGTGGCGCATGTGGCTCTGGAGGGGGTACGGGGTGGCTAGGCCGGCGGCTGTCGCTGCCATGCTGGCGGCCGCGGCTGTTGCCGCGTTGCTGGCGGCCCTCGCCGCGTGGGCCGGGTCCTCGGGGTTTGCGGCTGCCGCGGGGAGCGGCCTACTCGCCTACTCCATGGCTCTTAGCGTGGCTACGGCCACGGTGTCAGCGACGTTGGCGATCGTGGCGGCCGTGCCGGTCGGGTACGCGCTCAGCAGGCGCATGGTGCCTGCCTCCTCGCTGGTGGAGGCGCTCCTTCTCACGCCCTTCGCTATGCCCCCGGTTGCGATGGGCGTCGCGCTCTTAGTCCTCCTCGTCGGGCCTGCCTCGTGGCTTAACAGAGTGCTGGACCTGGTCTTCACGCCACGCGGCCTCGTCGCGGCGCAGCTCGCAGTAACCTTCCCCATGGCTATCCGTGTCGTCCGCGGCGCCTTCGACGCCGTCCCCCCGAAGCTGGAGGCTGTAGCACGGAGCCTGGGCTGCAGCTGGTGGTGCAGCTTCACCCGTGTAGCCCTCCCACTAGCAGCCCGCGGCCTCTCAGCCGCCTGGCTGCTCTCCTTCCTCCGTAGCCTCGGCGAGTTCGGCGCAAGCGCGGTGCTGGCAGGCGTGAAGAGGGACACAGCCACGCTCCCCATAGCGATATACCTCGAGCTGAGCGGCGGCGAGTCACACGCCGCCGCCGCCCTGGCCACGCTCTCCGCGCTCGTGGCGGCAGTGGGGGCGGCAGGGCTGCTCATGCTTGAGAAAAGGAGCGGGGAGACCACGCCATGAAACCCGCTGCCCGCGGCCTCAGGGTAGAGAAGCTCCACGTGGAGCGCGGCGGCCGTGCCGTGCTCCAGGGCGCCCAGCTAGGGCTCCCCCGCGGAGCCGTGGGCGTGGTCCTAGGGCCAAACGGGGCGGGCAAGACCACCCTGCTCGAAGCAGTGCTAGGCATAGTGAGGCCAAGCTCCGGCCGCATAGAGATAGCGGGCGACGTGGTCTACGACTCCAGCAGCGGCGTCAACCTAGCCCCCGAGAGAAGGGGCGCCGCCTACGTACCCCAGGACTATGGGCTCTTCCCCCACCTCACGGTGCTGGAGAACATCGCGTTCCCCCTGATCGCCCAGGGTGTGCCGCGCCGCGAGGCCCTCCAGGAGGCCAGGAGGGTGGCGGAGGCCCTAGGCGTGGACCACCTAGCCTCAGCGAGGCCCACGGCGCTGAGCGGTGGCCAAAAGCAGAGGGTCGCACTGGCCAGGGCTCTGGCCGCGCAGCCCCGGCTACTACTCCTCGACGAGCCCTTCACCGCACTCGACGCGCCGACCCGGGAGAAGCTGCGTCCTCTCCTCCGCAGGGTCCTCCGGGAGGCCGACATAACAGCCCTGCTGGTGACCCATAGCTTCTCCGACGCCTGGATACTCGGCGACTTGGTCTACATCCTCGAGGAGGGACGCCTACGCGGCGGCGTAGCCCCCGAGGAGCTAGCACGCCACCCCCTTCGCTACGGGGCAGCAAGGCTCCTAGGCTACCACATCCTAGAGGCCAGGCTCGCCTCCCCTAACCGCGTCAAGGTACCGGGCCTCGGCCTGCTCAGGGCCGAGACACCCCACTCCGCGGAGCCTGGCAGCCGCCTCCTCGTAGCCTTCCGCGGCGACGACATAGTGCTCAACCCGCCCCCAGGCACGCCCAACACCTTCACCGCCACGGTGCTGGATGTCACGGCCACAAGATACGGGTACCGCATAGTGCTCGCGGCGGGTGACGCGGTGCTCACGACCGAGGCCCCAAGAGGCCACCTCCTGGCCCAGGGCGGGCCTCCACGGAAGGGGGAGAAGGTGCGCGCCTCGATACCGCCTGAAGCGATAGACACGGCGCCAGCCTAGGGCACTCCCTCTACACGGCAACGGCCCTTTAGCAGCAAAGCCAGTACATCATCCTTCGCATCGAGCGCGCGGCCAGGCTCCACGACCACAAGCCTCCCTACTCCCCCTAGCTCCCCCACATCCTCCCACGAGCCGATGTAGACCCCACAGCCGCCAGCAGCCAGGGCCTCCGCAAGCATCTCCCTGAAGCCCTCCACGATCACCGCATCGGCTCCGCTCTCGACAGCCATGTCTACTGCGTCCCAGAAGCTCAGCCGTCCCCGCTCGACCAGCATGTAGCTGTCCGGCCCCACCGCGAGGACACGCCGCGCCCCCGCCGCCATGTAGCGCCCAGTGTCCTTCACGCGGTAGTCCACGCCGTGATGGACGTGCTTGACTACAGCGACGCGTACACCCTGCACAGCCAGGGCCTCGACGAGCCCCTCGCCGAGAAGAGTCTTGCCGACGCCGCTACCCGAGCCAGCGATAACTACCAGCTGAACCAACCCAGTACCCACCCCGGTCGGCGGCGAGCAGCCGGGGGAGAAAGAGGGGAGGCTGTATCCCGGAGACGGAAAGGGGGTCTGGGAGAGGGTGTGCTGGCTACTGCTGCCCCTCCTTCTCGGCCTCTTGGGCGGCCTTCTCTGCCCAGAGCGGGTGTTCCTCCCCGGCTCTCCGATAGGGCATCCAGCCTGTGAGGAAAGTCTGGTCCATCGGGAACATCTTGGATCTGAAGCGGCTGTAGGTCAAGTGGACCATCAGTATGAAGGTTACGGCCAGCACTGCCTCCTTCGTATGGGTCGTCCAGAATATGCCGCCTAGCACCTGGTTGCCGGCCAGCAGCATTATCACGCCTGGTACACCTAGCACCGCCACGCCCCAGTAGACGCTCCAGTACTCGAAGAGCTGCTCCACATTGTACTTGCCCATGGGTTCCGGCTCCTTACACATTGTTACTCTGAACACGTTCTTGATGAACTTCTTGCTGTATATCTCTAGCATCGGGAACTTCTCGCATAGGTTCTCGCCCCTGGCCTTCGCCATCAGTAGCTGTGTAGTGTAGTAGCCGAAGTGTACCAGGGCAACGACTCCCATTGCTATCCTGCTGTAGATATGTATGGTAGGTAGTGTCACGCGGACACCGTAGCCCGCCATAGCCGCGAAGCCCGTCACTGCGCATTTAATGAACGTCATCATTACCCAGATGTGTTGGAAGCGTTGCCATGCGGTAAGCCTCGGCAGCCGCTTGTCGCTCGATGCTAGGCTCTTCTTGTAGTAGAGGCACCACTTGTCAGCCTCAGGTGCCTCAAGATAGAAGTTCCCAAGCACATACAGAGTGTCAGCAACAGCTATGACTATTATCAAGACGTCAAAGGCCAGAGCTATGAGCTGCCTCCACCAGAGAGCTGAAGAGGGACCTAAGCCCCTAAGCATGTTGAGACGCAGAGGAGCCTCCTCAATCAACGGCTTCACTGCATAGGCATAGACAGGGCTCCAGCCGAAGTCACAGCAGCGCAGTCAGCACAAGGCTGCCCACGAGGTAGCCAAGCCTAGCAGCACGCTCATAACTCAGCAACGTCACCTCCATAGGGAAAGGCATAAGAGAGATAATATAGGGCTAGCTCTGCCTCTTCTCCGAACCCGATGACGCCTTTGCCGCGGCGAAGCCGGCGACCGCGCCTATCGCTGCGCTAGCGGTGCTTCCCGCCACGGCGGCCTCCTTCAGCTGACGCTGTGCGGCTGTCTCCTGCTCCGGCGTTGGCGGCGCGCTCGCTGGGTTGAAGACAGGGCCGCTAGAGTAGTCCGAGGGAGGCTCGGCCACCTCCTCGGCCTAGAGGGAGGCTACACCCCCGTGGCGGGCGAGCCGGAAGCATAGTTAGCCCCAGCCTCCGCGGCCATGGACGGGGTTAGCGGTGCGGGCCCCTCCTCCCCCCGGGCCTCCTGGGGGAGGGTGTGGCTGCCTCCGCGGCTCTCGCTGTCTTCTCCTTTGCCTGGGGAAGAGGTGCTGGGGCGTTGCCTGCTCCGAGGATAATTGTCGAGGAGAGCGTGAAAGAGAAGGTTCCTGGCGCCACGGAGGCCCTCTCGCAGGGCGAGGCGTTCTCTGAGGCCCTCCGCGCTGTTGGGCGGGGGGAGCGTGTCCTCCTGGCTTCGGGCGTCGCGTGGGCCCTCTGGAAGCTCGTGGCCAGAGAGGCCTGGATGAGGGGTGACAACTACTTCCTCCTGGAGGCCGTTGACCTGGGCGAGTCTGAGCTGAGCAGCGTGGGGTTCGGCCAGCTAGTCGTTGCCCGCGCCGCCTACGCTGCTAGGCTCCGGCCGGAGAAGGCTGGGTTTGAGAAGCTGGGGCTCAGGGAGAAGAGGGTGACGAGAAGGGCGCTGCTCGCCGGTGCAGGGGTGGGAGCGGCGCTGGCTGCAGTTGAGAAGCCGTTCAAGGGCGAGCTGTGCTCCACGCGGGGCGTGGACAGGGCGTGCAGGACGTGCATCGAGGAGTGTGAGGGTGGCTGCTGCGCGGCCGCCCTCTGCGGGGTTGAGCTGGTCGGCGTGGCTGGCTACGGGAGGGAGGCGCTGGCCGAGTACCTCCGCGTGGTCTCCCCCAGAGGCCCCGGCTACCTGGTCTTCGCCTCCAGGTGGGTCATGTACGAGGTTGTGGCCCGGCTCCGCGAACCCGGCAACCGGCCGCCAGTACCAGTCCATCTCGTGCCTACAGGCTGTCCCTACGTGGTTGGCCTCGAGGAGCTGCTCGCTGTCCGCGCCCTGGGCCTCACCCCCTTGGTCTACGCGGACGGTGGCCTCGCGGAGGAACACGACCCCTACTGTCGGCGGAGCCGAGGCAAGTGGCTCGAGGCCGTGGCGGCTGACTACGAGGAGCTGACGGGCGAGAAGCCCTACGTTGAGAAGGGCTGGAGGAACCTTGTGGACAGGCTCAGCTATACCCCCAGTCTCAGCCCCCTCCCCGACGCCGCGGCGCTCCTCGGCAAGGGCCTCCACAGTCTAGCAATGGCAGAGGCCGAGAGGCTCCTTGCCGGCAAAAGCTTCAAGCACACTAGGAGCCTCCTCTCGGCAGCCCTCCGCGTGGACCCCGAGCGCTGCACCCTCTGCAGCGCCTGCGTCCAGGAATGCCCTGCCAACGCCCTCCAGCTCGACAGGAATCCCGAGGCCGAGAAGCTCCTCTTCCTCCCCGGCCGCTGCATAGCCTGCAACTATTGCGCCGAGATCTGCCCCGAGGACGCTATAGTAGTCGAGCGTGGCCTTGACCCCCGCCCCGGCCAGTGGAGGACCCTCGTCGAGCACGGCGCGGTCCGCTGCATAGCCTGTGGCGCCCCCCTCGGCCCACGAACGCTGCTGGAGAAGGTTCTCAGGAAGATGAGGGACCACGGGTTCCCCCCGGAGACGCTACGCACGGTGTTCCTCTGCGACCGCTGCAAGGCCGCATACCAGCTGGGCGCCCTGAAGCCCGACTGGAGCAAGATACCCGGCTGGGCCAAGAGGCTCATTGAGGAGAGGAAGACCGAGAGCAGCTAGGTGGATGCATAGTAGCGCGTCTTAGGAGAAAGTGTCTAGCTCGGGGGCGTAGCCTCTTGGACGCGAGGGTGGAGGTTGCCCGCTTCAAGCCCTTCTACGTGGGCCTATTCCTCTCCATGGCGCTGCTTGTTGTCCTGCCGGTCCTCGTGGCGGGCCGCTGCGCCTACCAGGGCGAGCCACTGCCCTGCCCCCTTGGGCTCGCGGTGAGCATAGCTGCGGCTGTGGCAACGGCCCTTGCGCACGAGGGGCTCCACTACCTAGCGGCAAGGGCCGTGGGGGTCCGGGGGCTCCGACTAGTCCTGCACCGTGGGCTCGCCGCGCTCATGATCATTTATGACTATATGACGCCTCGGCAGTACCTGGTGGTTGCGCTCGCGCCACAGCTGCTCAGCGCGGTGCTCGCCTTGGCAGCGGCCTATACGGGTGGCCTGGCACGGCTCCTTCTATGCATAGGGCTGGCGGCGAACCTGGCGGGCGGAGCCCCGGACGTGGTGAACGCACTCTACTTCTACATGGTGCATCGTGGCGCTTCGAGGTTCACGCTGCTCTACGGCGAGGACGGCCGTGTGGCGGGGGGCGTCGTTGAGTACCCAGATGGCCGCCTTGTTGTCTACGTCTTCTAGCCTCCGCCTTTAACGGGCGGCGCGTCGTGCTGGGAGTTGGCTCCGATAGCTTCTGGGCTAAGCCCTAATACTAGTGATTCTACATCCGGCTTCATTGAGAATCTTCTGGAATCGTAGCGGCGCGCCAGTGTAGCGATTAGGACCATGAGGAGGGGACCCGGCAGTGTCGGCCAAGACCCTCCGTGCGGCCTTGGCGCTCGCGGCCCTGGCCCTGGTGGCCGCGCTAGCCGCGGCTGCCTCGGTGGCGGAGGCCGCGGGCCAGTACCATAGCCCTGCCAACTACACCTTCTACCCCTGCAGCAGCTGCCACGCCACAATGCAGGTAACCGGCATGAAGAAGACGGTCGAGATACACCACATAGACCTGACTCAGGGCGCGCACCGCGGACTCTACTGCGTCAACTGCCACAGTGCCCCCGACGTGTGGAACCTCAAGACACCCGACGGCAAGGTCGACATAGCCATACCCGGCATGTTCAGCCACGAGGACCTAATGAAGATGAATAAGGTCTGTGCAACCTGCCACCCCAGGACCTATGAGGACTACGTGAACCTGCTTCACGGGAACAAGACCTACACTTGCCCCGACGGCCACGTAGAGCTTGTCAAGGGCTACAAGGGCGTACTCTACAGCTTCCATGTATGCAAGGAGTACAAGAACCTCAAAACGGTGCCGGCCAAGGCCTGCGTCGAGTGCCACAACCCCCATGACCCCGTCTACCATGCGATAAGCATCCTGCCGCCGCCGAGCGAGAGGCCTCCGCCGCCGCCACAGGAGAACATAGCCTATGGCACGCTTGCAGTGACGATAGCCGGCATGGCCCTCATAGTTGGCTCCGCTGTTTTGCTCCAGAGCCACTACTCCGAGAAGCAGTGAGCACGCAGGGGTGAGTAGCCGTGGCGGAGGAGATGAAGACCCGGGTCGACGAGACTAGGAGGAACCTACTCAAGGCGGCCGCGGTCGCCGGCGGCGCCTCCCTAATATCGTTCGTAGCCGTTGACAAGAACAAGCTGCGTGCTGTGCTGAGCCCCGTATCCCTCGACGAGGTTGTCGGCGAAGCCGAGGCGGCTGAGGCCCCGAGCGAGCTCGAGCGCCGCGCCGCCCAGAAGACCGAGGAGATGAAGAGGATATGCAATGCAGAGGCCGACAAGCTCTGTGCAGCGAAGGGTGAGGATAGCCCCGAGTGCCGGGAGGCCAGGCGCCGCTGCGAAATGATCAAAGTCAAGGCAACCCCCGCGAAGCCAGGCGTCCGGTTCGCGATGGCCCTCGACATCAACAAGTGTATAGGCTGCCGCCGCTGCGCCTACGCCTGCGTCATGGAGAACAACACTGACCGCGAGATGGGCATCGAGTGGATAAAGGTAGTCAGTGTCCCCAGGGAGGAGCTCGAGATACTCAATACCGACTGGAAGTACAAGGAGGCCCCTGAGAAGGAGATGGTCTACATACCCATGGCGTGTATGCATTGCGAGGACCCGCCCTGCACCATGGTCTGTCCCGTGGCGGCGACCTTCAAGGAGCCTGACGGCATAGTCGTGGTTGACTATGACCGCTGTATAGGCTGCAGGTACTGTATCACCGCCTGCCCCTATGGCGCCCGCCGCTTCAACTGGCGCAAGCCCAAAGTGCTGGTGACTGAGCTCAACCCGAACATGCACATACTTGGCAACGTGATAAGGCAGCCCCATGTGGTGGAGAAGTGTACCTGGTGTATACAGCGCACAAGAGACGGTGGTGTCCCTGCCTGCGTTGAGGTCTGCCCTGTTGGTGCCCGCGTGTTCGGCGACCTAAACGATCCGAGCAGCCCGATAAGGAGGGTGCTAGAGGAGTACGGTGCCTTCGTACTGAAGCCGGAGGCTGGCACGAAGCCGAGGTTCTTCTACTACTTCGGCCCAGCTCGCACACCCCCCGCTGAGGGCAAGGAGGGCGAGGCGGGCAAAGAGTAGCCCCTAAACGTGTTTTTAGAACTGTAACCGGTTCACGTGCTGTGCAGGCTCTCAGGCTGGGCATGTCTGGTTGCAAGGTGTGGAGGTGAGGTGGTGGAGCGGTGGCGCGGGAGTACGGCGACAGTATACTCGACACGATAAAGTACATAATAGACGAGGGTCTGCTGAGGGGTAGCAAGGCGTTCTATCTGGCAGTGCTGGGTCTGCTGCTGATGGCGGCCTACGGCATATACGTTTGGATATTCGTGCAGCATGCGCCGATATTCCTGGGCAGCGACTACGGCGGCCTACTGATGACTGACCTGACGGACTCGGTAGCGTGGGGTATGTATATATCGTTCTTCGTGTTCTGGGTTGGTGTGGCGGCGGCGGGCATAGTGTTCGGCATAGCTGCCTACGCTTTCGGCCACAAGGGCTTCAAGAAGGTCGCTGTGCTAGGCGAGGTCCAAGCAATAGCAGCGATAGTAACTGTGCTGCTGCTTATCGTCGTAGATGTTGGCCGCCCGCTGCGCGTGATGATATTGATGCCACAGCTGCCGAACTTGCACTCCATGCTAGACTGGGACTTCCTAGTGCTGACTGGTTACCTCGTGCTCAACCTGATAGGGTTCCTGGTAACCGTCCACTACTACCGCCGCGACCTGCCGCTGCCCGCCAAGTTCACCGTGCCGTTCATCATAATAGCAGCGCCATTCGCTATAGGCATACATACTGTGACAGCGTTCCTCTCCCAGGCGTTGACCGCTAGGCCGATATGGAATAGTCCCCTGCTGGCGCCCCGCTACGTTGCTACAGCCTTCGCTAGCGGCCCCGCGATACTCCTACTAGCCCTAGTGATGGCCGAGAAGTATGTAAAGGGTTTCAAGGTAGACCCCGACGTGTACAAGAAGACGCTGCTAGTCATAACTGGCGCGCTAGTGGTCGGCCTCTACTTCACCCTCAGTGAGGCACACGAGATATACTGGTACACGACCGAGGCCTGGAAGAAGGCCCAAGCCAACGAGCTAATATTCGGTTATCATCTGCCATACCTGGCGATAATGTTCTGGCTCTGGATAGCGTTCGGCGTAGCGGCTGTGATACTGGCGTTGATACCCAGGGTCCGCAACACCAGGGCCGGTCTGCTGCTCATCTCGGTGCTGACGATAATAGCTGTGGTGAATGAGAAGACGATGTCTATAGTGATACCGGCGTATATACCAGACCCGCTGGGCCGCTACATACCCTACTACCCGTCAGCCACCGAGTACGCGATAACCCTAGGTGTACACGCCATAGGCATATTGGTCTACCTGATACTGGCCAAGGCGGCAATCTCCGCGATAATGAGGCATTACTTCCAGGGTAGTGGTGCACACCATTAGGCTCGACATGTTTTTACTCTATGTAGTGCTCAATGCATACGTCGAAATGTTTGTGGCTGAGCACGTGTCTGGCTACATATCGTTGCACATGTGGCCCGAAACATAATAATAGAACCTATGGTGGATATACGCGTGGTGGGGTGTGCACGTGATGCGCGTAGCCGGGTTCGCGGCTGTGGCGGCCCTCGTAGCGCTCATAGCCATAGCCGGTGCGGCTGCTGCCCTAACCATGCAGGAGGCCGAGAAAGAGTTCAAGGCTAAGGGCTGCACAGGCTGCCATAACGGTGCCCTTGCGCCGGACTTCCAGGGCACAGTCAAGCTCATCGAGGAGTGGGCACAGAAGTACGGCAGCCTAGACGAGGCGGTTGCGGCAGAGTCCAAGAACTTCAAGATGTTCCAGGGCGTGAAGACCTGGGACGAGCTGATGGCTAAGATGCCAGGGATAACGCCCGAGCTGAAGCAGTTCTTCGAGCAGGTGTTCGAGCAGGCCAAGAAGGGCGCCGCCGGCGCCGGGGCGCAGCCCGCCCAGCCCGCCGCGCAGCCGAAAACAGTGACGGTCACAGTGACGCAGGTGAAGACCGTAACCCAGACTGTGACCGAGAAGGTCTATGTGACAGAGACTGTGACGCCGCCCGACAAGGCGCTTGGCACGGCCAATCTGGTTGCGAAGGCCAGCTATGTGGTAGCGATACTGGTCGCGATAGCTGTGGTGGCGCTGGCCTATATGTTCATGGGTCGCAGGTAGCCGGGAGGCCTGGAGAAGAGGGGCTCACCGGGATCATGCTGTTTTTATCTGAACGTGCCTCCCCGCCGTGGGGGCACGCATCTAATCAGGGTTCCTTGTCTCCCCCCTCTAGGAGCCTAATGAGCCTCTCCTTCTCCCCTTCCTTCATGCCCCAGTAGTGTTCTCTGCCTGGGAAGGCTCCCTGCTTTACTTCTGCTGTGTAGCGTTTGACTGCCTCTATGATGGCCGTGGCGAGGTCTGTGTATTGTTTAGCGAAGGGTGGGGGGCTCGGAGTT
>JAMOSW010000135.1 GCA_027062725.1 Pyrodictiaceae archaeon
TCCCGGCGAGGATTATAACGGCTTACGTCCGCCGCGGAGCCAGTCGCAGAACTTTCTTGCAGCTCTGGCTCGGTGAGAGATACGGTTCTTCTCCTCGGTACTCATCTCCGCGAATGTCCTCTCGACGCCCTCCGGGATGAACACGGGGTCAAAGCCGAAGCCAGCGCTACCGCGCGGCTCCTCAGCTATCCGTCCCCGCACCTCTCCCTTGAAGACAACGACACCCCATGGCCCGGCATAGGCTAGCGCACTGCGGAACACTGCCGTTCTCTCTCTAACACCCTCCAGTAGCTTCAATAGACCATTTAGCCCTATGGTTTTGTAGACGTAGCTGCTGTATGGGCCAGGGAAGCCACCCAACGCGTTAACGAAAAGCCCGGCATCCTCTACAAGGACAGGTCTCCCAAGTACACTATAGGCATGTACAGCGGCATATGCCGCTACGACACCTATATCGTCCGACTGCACCTCAAGCTTTGCAACGTCAACCGTTCTAGGAACAAGGCCACACTCCCTGAGAACCCTGCCCAGCTCCTCAAGCTTATGCCTATTCCCCGTCGCGAAAAGTACCTCCTCCACGACGTACACCACCTCATGCACTACGCCAGGCCGTGCGCCTCTCCTCGCGGTAGCGCCCCATTAGCCTAATCTCCCGCATCGCCGCCACAAGCTCCCTAACAGCCTCCTGTCCCGCCGCCTCACGGTAGCCTTCAAGAAAAGACTCCATCATTACCTCAACTACATGGGGATGCGTCGACTCTAGGCTGCGGAGGAAGAGATGCAAATCTACCGCCTTCTCCCTGAGCCCCGCACGCAGGTCCGCTAAGCCGAAGTCTATTAGGAAGAGCTCGTCGCCCCTCACCAGCACATTACTAGTAGTTAGATCGCCATGCGCAATACCAGCCTTATGCAGCCTCGCTACATAGCGACCAAGTCTTGCTGTAAGCTCCTTAGCCTTCTCAAACTCCCTCTCGACGATGTCAGCGAGCTTGCATGCACCCTCAACATACTCCATCACTATAGTATAGCTTGGCGGGTCGACGAGGTAGACAGCGGGCGCCGGGACACCAGCCTCCAGGGCTCCCCGGATGGCGCGCGCCTCGGTAGCCGTCCGCCTCCAGCGAAGCCTCTTATCGATAGCCGGGTGACGGTAGGGCTTCTCAACCCTAACCTTAGCCAGTGCCACCCCATCACCCCAGGTGACAAGGTAAAGCTCGGCCTCGGCGCCGCGGAAGAGAAGCCTCCCCTCTACCGCCACGGCGCCTCCACCGCGTCTAGCCTCCACCGCTGCCTCACCACCGCCTCCTCGGGGCTCACAGTCACGCCAGCAAGATAGTTCAACACGCCCACCCATGCTATCATGGCGCCGTTGTCGCCAGCGTAGTGTGGCGGCGGCCACCCCGCCCGGGCACCGTGAAGGCCGGCCATTACCGCATACTTCTCCTGCAGAACGGGGCTCGCCGCGACACCGCCAGTGAGCAGCGCCTCAGCCTTGCGCGTATGCGCAAGCCCCCTCTCTGCCACCTCGACGGCAGCGCCGTAACCCACCTCCCGTAGACCGAGGCATATCCTGGGACGGGCTGCCGCCCCGGCACTGCGCCATGCTCTAAGCGCTGCAGTCAATAGCCCCGAGAAGGACACGTCCATACCCTTAACACTATAGGGCAGCGGCCACGGCTTGTCTGCGGACTCTGCACAGCGATCAACCACGTGCAGACCTCCGACAACGTATGGTGGAGCCAGCCCCGCGTCACGCGCAAAGGTGTCCAATAAGTTACCCAGAGCCACGTCGAGCGTCTCGCCGAATACGCGGTACCTTCCGCGGGCATACGCGGTTACCATAGTGTTCCCGCCGGAGACATAGAGCACAAGAGGGTCCTCCATGCACGCAGCGAGCCTACCTATCTCTATGTGGGCGAGGGCATGGTTAACCGGGACCAGGGGCTTACCATAGTAGCTTGCGAGGCCGCGTGCTATAGTCGCGCCTACACGGAGCGCTGGACCGAGACCTGGCCCCAATGCGACCGCTATCGCGTCAATCTCCTCGATACCCAGCCCCGCTGCATCTAGCGCCTCGCGGAGAAGACGTGGCGCGACTCGGACGTGGTGGGCAGCCGCCTCTCGGGGATGTATGCCGCCAGTGGTAGGCCGGTACGTGTCCTTGACGCTAGCGAGAATGTAGGGTGGCCTAGAGGAGGCCACACCTACACCGAAGGTATGAGCTGTGGACTCGATCCCGAGGACGACGACTCTGCGACCAAAATCGAGGCGTGGGTACAGCTTCTCGACGTTACAGCCTCCAATGCTAGGAGACGAACTCGGTGTGGCCACACTTGCCACAGTGCCACCTCGGGACCGGGTACTTGTGGAACGCCATGAAGCTGCCGCAGCGCGGGCATATCTTGTTCTTGCGGCGTATTGTGCCTGTATTGTAGTCGTACTCGTACAGCCGGTGCACGTAGAGCTTTAGCCCCTCCTTCTTTGCCATGTGCCCTCACCTCCTGGCTAAGGCTAATCATGCAGCCGCTCCTATACTTGAGCGGGGTTATTCCTCCTCTTCCTCTTCCGGTATCTTGTTTCTCTCAATAATGTACTTGGGCTCAAACTGGAGCGCGCGCTCAACACTGTCGTAGACATGGACCTCGACATGGGTGCGACCTACACCGTATTCGCTTCTCACGCTACGGATGTAGAGCTTCTTTATGTCAACACCCAGTGCCTTCGAGAGCTTATACCGCAACACCATGCGGCCAGGCGTCGACTTGCCGACATGGAGGACGAGAAGATCCAACTCGCGCCTCTTAATGAGCGGGTTGTACCAGTCACGCATGACGTAGAACTCGTAGCCCTCCATATCAACCTCCAGCCTCTTGGCGTCGCTGGGGCGTAGGTGCTCCACAAGCTCCATAGGCGTTCTAGCCTCAGCCACGGCTCGCTCTCCCCGCTTCCACTCCATACCCTGCCTCAGGCCAGCCACCTGCCCAGATTCTATTAACCCTTCGGCCCGCAGGGCAGAAACTCTCTCAAAATCCCAACAACCAGCCTCTTCAGCCACCACGTGACTCCAACAATAACCGCAGCACGGCCCGGATAGCCGTAGACCACGAAGCCACCTAAAGGTGCATACAGCATAGCTGGAAGCGCGAGAAGATCCTCCTCACCATCAACGACAATGAGTGTTCGGCGGGAACTGCTTATGGACTTCTTAACTGCGGTTATCGCCTCTAGAGCAAGGATTGATCTAGGGTTAGTGACCCTTACTACCTCATAGCCCTTCATAAGCTTCAGGAGGTCTTCACAGCTACGCCTCACAACACGCATTGTACCACAATCAACGATAGCTAGCTGTGGCCTAACGCCATTCGCGACGAGATCAGTTGTTACAACGTCACCGACAGACACAACAAACCCGTGGATGAGCCGAGGTATGCGCCACGGCCTGGCGGATAATGTGGAGCCGGGTGGTGGCTGGGCGAGCAAAGGCCGCAGATGCTCTGGGAGACAGAGCGCCTCCACATTGTCTGGCTGAGACACCGCACCTGCAACCCCATAGTGCAACAGCAGGAATTAACCCTAGCAGAGAAGGGCTTAGCGCACCTTGACGGCGTAACGGCCAGGCCTCTCTATGCCAAGCTTCTTAGCTAGCAGCGATTTTTCAACATCTATCACTATTACTACGCCTTCCCAGTCCTCGCTGAGGTCCGTGGAGCCGCAAACGGGGCATCTGGTAGCCTCCTTCGGGACCAGGCTTTTGCATTTCCTACAAGCCTTGAATGGTGGTGCACGGGCACGGCGGCGAGCCATCTGACACACCCCTCCTCAAGGACGGTCATGTAGGCTAAAGACGATATGTACTTGGCGACTACTAGGCCGGCCTAGCCGCCTTCTCCGCCGTCTTCCTCCACCACTCCGGCTTCCCCAGGTAAGGCTGCCTCATCGTCATCTGTATCCTGGGCTTCCCGCCAAGACCCGTCATGGATACAGAGACTATACGGGCACGGACTACGTCGCCAACCTCTAGTACACGGCGCGTCCTCTCCCCTATGAAGGCGCGGCGCTGAGGATCAAAACGTACATGCTCGTCCATCATCTGGCTTATGTGGACAAAGCCCTCTATGGGCCCGATGTTTACCCACGCACCGTAGCTCTGGGCATCAACAACAATACCCTCAACAACCTCCTTTACCTGCGGGTTAAGGGCGAGCACCTCGTACTCGGAGTCGTGATAGGTTGCGCCGTCGCCAGGCAGCAGTCGGCCTTCCTCACTAACCTTAACGTTAAACACAGCAACAATGATGCCCATCTCCGGATGGACACTGCCAACATATTTATCTGTTAGAACTTTAAGCGCTGCCTCTTCCAGTGGCATGCCGAACAACGAAGGCGGTATACGCACAACATCCCTAACCCGGTAGACCACGTACAAGATGTCACCCACCAACCCTTCATCAGAGCCTAGCCTACCCCGTATGTCGCAATAGGGCAGCGGCGAGGACGCCCCGCCGCAGAGGGGCGGCGGAGCAACGATCCCACACGCCGCAACGGACGCCCCGCTCGGGAGAGAATAAAAGCCTTTGAAAAAGGAGGGCAATGCGCGACACTATGCCTCAAGCATGAGGCCGTGCCTTGATCTCCGATAGTATATGTTAGGTATGCCTAGTTCGCGCAGCCGCCGTCTCAGTTCATTATCGGCTGTCGCGACTATGAGCTCCGGGTCGCTGAGAGCTAGAACTATTAGCGCATCGTCGGCGCTTTCAGCTTCAACCTCAACTATCCTACACCTACGCTGTACTGCTGCCAGGGCGAGCCTGGCCGCCCTACGCCGGTGCAGCCCAGGCCCCTGGACAGACAGCTTCTCTAGCTCTCTAGCCACCTGAGCCGGCACAAGACATTCAGGATTCGAGTAGAGCAAATCAGCTGCCTCATCAAAAACAGGTACGCCCTCATAAAGCAGGAGGAGTATGCTAGTATCGTACGCTACGCGTTTTATCCTTTCACGATGCCCCAGCCGACTAGCCTCCAGCGCCCCATCACCTGCCTGGAGATGGCAACCCTGTCGCCCTCCCAGGCGGCGACAGGGCGGCGCAGGGCGACCTCTATTGTGTCCTTACCCGCGTTAGTGACAACACCCAGCGTTATAGCCGTACCCACTGTAAGCATTATTATCTCACGCTTCCTTATCGGCGGAACCTTGACGAAGGTACCAGCACCAACAACCCTCTCAAGCATATGATACTCGAGGGTCAAATTGTTCCTCACCGGTGGTAAGTGGCCCGGCTTCCCGAGCACGTTGCCGACTAGGTTGTCGGCCTTAGCTATTGCCGGGTCAAGCTTTGTACCGACCGCCACGAGGCCTCCTGGACGGGCCTCGTCAAACTCAAGGTTGCCGAAGCGGAGGCTCGTGACCTCCGTAACTACTGGCTCGTAACGTACACGTCCCTTCTGCTCTATACGCACACCCGGCACAATCTCTATCTCGTCGCCTATGCGTAGCCTTCCCTGGATGAGCGCGCCGCCGACTACACCGCCCTTCAGATCCTCAACGGGCGTTCCAGGCTTGTTTACGTCGAAGCTCCTCGCGATATACATGAGCGGCGGCTTTGAAGGGTCACGCTTCGGCGTCGGTATTATATACTCTAGCGCCATAAGCAAAGCGTCAATGTTCACCTTGTGTAGTGCACTCACGGGTATGATTGGCGCCTTCTCGGCAAACGTGCCCTTGACGAACTCCTTTATTTCGCGATAGCTCTCTCGTGCCCTCTCCGGCGTCACGACATCAACCTTGTTCTGGACAAGAACTATCTTGTCAACCCCTACTATACCAAGAGCCATTAGATGCTCATAGGTTTGCGGCTGAGGACAACGCTCATTAGCAGCTATGACCAGCATAGCCCCATCCATGAGCGCAGCGCCGGACAACATGGTGGCCATAAGTATCTCGTGGCCTGGGGCGTCCACATACGATACCTTACGGAGAAGCTTCGGCGTCGTCCCCTCTGGGCACTTTTCGGGGAAGGGCTGATACGCATCAGGCTCTTCAGCACCCTCACAGTACCATATCTCGCCCTCAGCATAACCAAGCTTGATAGTCATTCCACGTTTGAGCTCCTCACTGTGCTTCGCGGTCCACACGCCGGTCAGCGCCTGAACAAGCGTAGTCTTACCGTGATCCACGTGGCCGGCAGTGCCTATGTTAACCTCCGGCTGGCGCCTCCTCTGCGCCTCAATTTCGTCCATGTCTAGACGGGCCATGGCATCAGCCTACCTCGTCTCTACTCCCACACCCAGGGAAAGAAGACACCAAGGTCTCGCCACACGCTAAAATAGGTAGAGTAGCAGGCTGGCCCTCCACGTCTTTCTGGATCAAGAAAAGGAGGGGCCTCCCGCCGGGACGCTTTAGCTCCGAGAAGCCTTTAGGAAGCTGTGGGCTATTTTCGCGACGGGTAAACTATCATTGTGTTTACTTGTACGATGTCGTGGCTTATCGTGTTGCCTCTGACGGTCTTGCGACGCCTCTCGCCTTTCTCACGTGGATGGAACCCTGGCGGCCCTGAGAGCAGAGCACGCTTCTTCACAGGGCCGGGTATTGAGGGAAGCATCGGAAAGCCGCTGTTGTCGCTGCCGCCGCGTATCTCGAGCTGGTAGCCTGGGAGGCCAACAAGTGCGCCATCGAACCGGTCACCTATCTTGAGGCCTACCAGCTGGCTCGCATCGGGATCGCCCAACGTAATCTGCCAAGCCTTCGCACGGAAGACCTCGCCCTCCGCCTCCTCGACGCCGGCTGCCTCGCCGAGCCACTCCAGGCTAACCCTTACCTCATCCGCAGGGACATCATTGTCAGCTATTACTCGGCACGTGTGCTTGATCTTCTTTTCCTCCTTCCTTATCCTCACAGTGATTATATTGTGTTCCGCACCGAGCTTCTCTATGAGCTTGGGGTTAGCCTTACACACCGGCAGCTTCCTCTGGCTCTTCTCCTCTTCGCCGTACTCTATGTTCTCATCGCCCTTGACCTTTACACGGAGGACGGGACTGTCCGCCTTAGCCCTAGGGTCCGATATTACTATCTTGAACTCGGGCACGGCCTAGGCACCTCCTAGAGGTTCATCCCCGGGCCCATCCAGGGCCCAGCATCCCCGCAAACGCGGGGCACCAACCTCTGCCAGCTGCGGGCTAGCGCCGAGCCGTCAACCCCTATATTAGCCCTGTTCTCCCAGAGGCCCGGTCGCCGATTTGAGGGCCTATATTAGTCGCTGCAGCGACTCTCTGGCCGTTAGGGTGGCTGAGGGTTGCCCGAGAAGGAGGAGAAGGGTAAAAGGCTTCGCCAGCCCATAGTAGTCGTACTAGGCCATGTAGATCACGGCAAGACGACATTGCTTGACAAGATTAGGGGGACTGTTGTAGCTGCCAAGGAGCCCGGTCTTATAACACAGCACGTCGGGGCTAGCGTTGTTCCAGCTAGTGTTATAGAGAAGCTGGCTGAGCCTTTGAAGAAGCTAATACCGTTCAAGCTGACCATACCAGGCCTACTGTTCATAGACACGCCTGGCCACGAGCTCTTCACTAATCTACGTCGCCGCGGCGGCAGCGTCGCTGACTTCGCCATACTCGTTGTGGACATAAATGAGGGGTTCCAGCCACAGACCTATGAGTCCATAGAGATACTCAAGCAGCGCAAGGTCCCGTTCATAGTGGCCGCGAACAAAATCGATAAGATTCCGGGCTGGAAGCCGCACCCTGACACACCCTTCATAATATCGTATAGGAAGCAGCCGCCGAGAGTCCAGGAGGAGCTAGAGCGCCGCCTCTGGGACAACGTCATCGCAAAGCTCTATGAGACCGGGTTCCAGGCCGATCGGTTTGACCGTATAAAGGACTTCACGAGGACTGTCGCCGTCGTGCCTGTATCGGCCAAGACCGGGGAAGGTATTGCCGAGCTGCTTGCTGTGCTGGCTGGTCTCGCTCAGCGCTACCTGCAGAAGAGGCTGCGCTTCGCCGAGGGGCCGGCAAGAGGCGTTATCCTGGAGCTCCGCGAGCAGCCAGGCGTAGGAACCGCTGCTGACGTGATAATATACGACGGTGTATTGAAGAGAGGCGACATTATAGTCACGGGTGGCCTCTCAGGGCCCGTGATAACACGTGTCCGTGCACTGCTGATGCCCAAGCCTCTGCAAGAGATACGTGTTGCTAAGAGAGAGCTGGAGCCCGTTGAAGAGGTCTACGCTGCCGCCGGCGTACGGGTTGTTGCACCGGGCATAGAGGAGGCTGTGGCTGGCGCACCCATAATGGCGGCTAGGGACGAGGAGGAGGCAAAGAAGCTCGCAGAGGCAATTAAGCAGGAGATAGAAGCATTGAGGATTAAAACCGACAAGGAGGGCGTTGTTGTCAAAGCGGATACGCTTGGCAGCCTTGAAGCCCTTGTAGAGGCATTGAGACGCCGCGAGATACCGATACGCTACGCAGACGTAGGCAACGTCTCTAAGAGGGACGTCATAGAGGCAGTAGCAAGCAAGGAAATGAACAAGTATTATGGTGTGATTCTTGCTTTCAACGTACGCGTGCTTCCTGAGGCAGAGGAAGAGGCAAAGAAACACAACATAACGATATTCCGCCACAACGTGATATACCGCCTACTAGAGGAGTTCGAGGAGTGGCTCCGTAAGCTACGCGAGGAGGAAAAGAGACGCGAGCTAGAGCAGCTCATAAGGCCCGGCAAGATAAGGATAATCCCCGGCTACGTTTTCAGAAGAAGCAACCCGGCAATAGTCGGCGTGGAGGTACTCGGCGGCATCATAAAGCCCGGTTACCCGCTTATGCGAGAAGACGGGAAACGCATCGGCACAATTCATCAGATACAGGATAGGGGCAAGAGCGTGCAGGAGGCACGCGCAGGGATGGCGGTAGCTATCTCAATAAGAGGCCATGTAATGGTCGGCAGACACATAGACGAGGGCGACATACTCTACACCGATATCCCCGAGCGTCACGCCATACTCTGGCTGACAAAGTATAAGAGCGAGCTAAGCGACGACGAGAAAATGATTCTCAAGGAGATAATTAAGATAAAGAGAAAGCAGAACCCTACATTTGCACTCACGCTCTAGCCTCCCTGAGCACGCCTATTTGTTTTCTCTTCCCTCCTTCTATCGCACATCTCCCGGCCCCATTCCTTGAGGTCGGCGCCGGATGCCAGAACAAGGCGCGAGCCTTGCGCGGCGAGTCATCAGGGAGCTAACCGAGTACGAAGATGCTATAGCTGCAACACCCGCCGGCGCCGCCACCGAACGCGTCATAGAGAAACTGTTAGCTGATGAAGGCGTAGAGTATCGCAGCTTCACAATACGTGCTCTTGGCTGGAGCTCAGAGGGTGGGGAAGCGAGGCTGCCGGCGCCGGGCGACACTTTCCAGGCCGATCCTTTGCCGCCCTTCACAAGGATCGAGCTAGAGGGGCTCGCTGTACCCTATCGTGGCCCACGAAGAGACTACGGGGGCCTCATAGTGGTCGCTGAGGCGCATACGTGTAGTAAAGTTGAGGAAGTGTACAGCGAGGCCATGGCCGCGGGTGAGCCGCTGCTCATAGTGTTTGCCTCTCCGGCTAGGCTTCGATGCCCTCTGAGTCCCCGCCCACTACCTCCAAGAGCGGAGTCTCCCCCGATACCCGCTGTCGTAGTACACGGGCCGGCATATCGGCGCCTGCTGGCTGAGCTGCCGGCGCTTCTCCGTGTAGATGCTGCAGCAAGAAGCGGTTATGGCTACGCACGCTCGTTTATCGCAGCACCGTCGCGCCTAGAGGACGAGTCAGCACTCTTCGTGGCCGCCCATTTTGATCACTGGCTGCGTGGCGCGCATGATAACGCATCCGGCGTCGCGACCGCGTTGACAGCGTATTTGGCCCTTAGAGATAGGGGCCAGCGCAGTGTTGGCTTGGTGCTCCTCAACGGCGAGGAGTACGGCGAAGAGGCATGCAGAAGCCTCTACTGGGGTGCAGCCGCGCGCCGGCTAGCCGAGTCCTTAAGGTCCTCCGGTGCCCTGCCTACATTGTTTATCAATGTTGACACAGTCTCCTTGAAGCCGTTTGCGTTGCATGGCTCATTGCTAGCCAGACGGCTTGCCGCCGGAGACTACATACACAGCATAAATGACGTCGAGTTTGACTCTGCCTGGCTCAGGGCTGCCGGGCCGGCCCTGACCATAGCTACCGTAGAGAAGAGTGTAGAGAGGATTATACACACTGACTTAGACATTCCTGAGGGTATTGACTATACTGTTCTTGGAGAGGCCGCTCGCCTCGCGGCCGAGGCAGCTGAGGCCGCTCTTCACCTCTACCATGTACGTGAGGCTCTGCTCGAGACTCTTCTTGACATCTACTTACGTCTTGCCGGGTTACCGCTACCGTTCACGCTTAGGGAGGCGTTTCGCCTAGTGAGGCTAGTAAAGAGAGAAGCTGTGTCGCCTTTAGTGGCCCTCTTTACGTTGGAGAGGGCCGTGCTCGCCCCTATACAGGCTGCGGGCAGCGGCGGTTCTGTAGAGCTTACCGTGCTGCTTGACGGCTCCTGGCGAAGCGTTGGCACTGTGAGGCGATTGGTGTTTGCAAACTATAGCCTGGGCGACGGCCTTGCTGCCGTGAGGCTCCTTGACCGTATAGTTTCGAGCCGTCTACGCGTAGCTGTAGAAGCCGCGATAGATAACCTCCTCGGCGATTCGACGAGCATGCCCCCACTTGATGAGCCCCCTTGTGTACTCTACTAGCTTTTTCGCGTACTCGTCGCGGGCGTAGTCGATGCCTCGCCGCAGACGGGTCTCTATCCTGTATGCGGGCAGCCACACTATGGCGTCAAGGCTTATGGAGGGTATGCCGGAGCGCTTGGCTACCTCAAGCCAAGCCTCGACTGCGGCGTCCCTATACTTGCTCATTACTTCACTGGGAGAGGCGTCGAGGAGCCCACTCGTGTATGTCAATATTGCCATTCTCCTATCTATCGGAATAGGTACTGTGTTGGCATTTACCTCCTCGAGGCCTGCCGCGCGGTAGAGGTAATGGAGCATCTTAGCCGCGAAGACTATCGTCTTCTCGACACCTTTGCCGCTGTAGACCGCAGCCAGTTCGTCAACGAGCCTCTTGAGGTCCCGGTACCTATCGGGCTGGTCAAGGAGCCTCTGGAGCACGCTGCTTGCCTTCCTTAGCCGTGCTAGTTTCTGCTGTACAAGCCTCCTGTTGCCTCTACTAGCCTCAAGGAACTCGATAAACATGTCAATAAGCTCCTTGACGTCTTGAGGCGTTGGTTTTCGAGCGAAGTAGTCTGCGAACTCACTCCAATATTCCTCGCCTGGCCTCGTCAGCCGGTAGCTAACCAACGCATTGGCAACTACAAGGGCCGCCGCGCGCAGCCCGTGAACACCATAGAGACGCTTCACGGCAGCATATTGGGGGTCGCTGGTCTCAACAACATCAACTGCGATGCGAGGCACAAGCGCCAGCACCGACGCGAGCCTCGCGATACGCTCAGGAGAGGGTTCCAAGGCTGAACACCGCACGTAAACTCAGGTTTCTGGCGCTATGTAACCCCCGGGCATCAATTACAGAGCCCTAGCCCGCTGGTTAGGGACGCTTCGCGAGAGGATGTCGGGAGGCTGGTGAGCGAAAATTAAGGGAGACCTACTTCTACGCCACACACTTGTGGTCTGTGGGCGGCCTGTGGCGACGAACCCTGAGGCGAGCCGCTGGTGAATAGAGGCTTCCTCTAAGCGCCGTGTGGCAGTGAGCGAGGTTGGCGTCACCGAGGCCGCCCGCTACACTCCACGCTGCGACCCTTTAAACGGAGGTTATCGTAGCCACGTTTGACGGGTGGACTAGTATTGGTTGGAAAGACCGTCATCGTCACACATACCGACCTTGACGGTGTTGCTTCTGCAGCAATATATCACCGCGTTATAGGGACAATACCCGACGTAGAGACAACGGTAGTTATGACGGAGCCCTATAGGCTCCACCGTGTGCTCAGGCAGGTGGCCGTTCAGAGAGTCGAGAGAATAGCGATAATGGACCTAGGCCCCAATGCCTCAACCTTTGAGGACACTGTTGCAGCACTAGCTGAGGCCATAGAAGGTGGTGCCAGGGTCGAATGGTATGACCATCATCGCTGGAACGATGAGTGGAGAGAGAGGCTTACACAACTTGGCGTAAAGCTCTTCATCGATACCACGATGTGCGCCGCGGGGGTTGTAGCCACTTACGCCTCGAAGCTGTATGAGGTAGAGGTTGACGAGTTCACAAAAAAGCTTGTCAGCGCTACATGCGCCGCCGACCTCTGGAGGTGGGACGATGACCTGGCTCCACGCCTCTACCGTGTCATAGACCGCTACAGAGGGGCGAGAGGCGATGAATGGAAGAGGAAGCTGATAAGGGGCTTCTTCGAGGGCGCTCTCTGGTGGCCCGACCTTGACGAGGCCCTCAACGAGTACCTCCGGCTGGAGTTCAGAGGCTTCAATAAGGCACTAAGGAATACTGTGGTCGAAGAGGTGGCGCCTGGCTGTCGGGCAGTGTTCGTCCTCAAGGATCCCGGGCCGCCGAACGCCAGCATCCTCGGCAATGCCCTGCTCGACAGGTTTGATGCAGACTTTGCGGTCATAGTGCGGCGCCGTGGACGTGGCATAAGCCTCCGCTCGAGGAACGTGAACGTGAGGGAGATAGCCTACCGGCTCGGAGGCGGAGGGCACCCAAAGGCAGCCGGTGCACCCCTAAACCTGCCCTTCCTCTATAGGCTGGCGTCACTGTTCTACCCTAAGACGCGGCTAGCATATGCCCGGAAGCTAGTTGAGGCTGCTGTACGGGAGGCAGGCGGTTGCCCAAGGTTGTAGGCGTAGACCTAGCCGTCCCTCACCGTGGCGTGACGGGCCTAGCTGTTGTAGAGGCGCGCACGCGTAGAGTAGTTGACCTAGCATTAGCCAGAGACCTTGGGGAGGTTGTCGGCTTTATCCGTCGCTGGGGCCCGCACCTGGTTGTCGTCGACGCGCCCCTAAGTCTGCCCATAACTGGCGGCTTCCGCGCCGCAGAACGCTGGGCGATGAAAGCTCTTGGCGCAAGGTTTCTCCCTCTTAGCCTGCGCTCTATGCAGGCGCTTGCGGAAGCCGGTATCACGCTGCGGCGTCACCTTCTATGGCTTGATGTCTTTGAGACGCACCCGTCCTCTGCTGCGAGGATAGCTGGCGCTGACAGCGTCCCAGGGCTGCTACGCTGCCTAGGCTACAGGACTAAGGCCGTACCTGGCGGCAGCGCGCGGCGCCATGTGATGGATGCTCTGGCAGCGGCCGCCGTCGGTGCGCTCCTCTCCGAGGGGCTGTCGCTGCTTTATGGTGGCGATGCGGCGCTGGTCTTCCCCCGGCCAGGGCTCTGTAGGCGAGGGTAGGTGCATGATGCGTGGATGAGGGGTATACCGCTGCCATCCGCCGTGGTAAGCTCTAAAAATCCTTTACATCGGTCTCCGTCTAGCCTGGTGGAACAGTCGTGGCCGGCAAGATACGTGTCTGGATTGACCGCGAGCAGTGCATCGCCGACATGATATGTGTCAGCCTCTGCCCCGACGTCTTCGAGATGAGCGAGGAGGACGGCAAGAGCCAGATAGTCGCTAAGTGGCGCATAGACCCCAACAACCCGGCCGAGGGCGAGGTCCCCGCCGACCTCAAGGACTGTGTAGCGTCCGCCGCAGAGGCCTGCCCCGTCAACATAATACACTTCGAGGAGAAGTAGCGTAACCACAGCAGGCCCCAGCCAGAACATCACACATTTCTTCGGTTCTCCTTTTTAGGCATCCTGGCCTCTTTCGAGTTCATCGCTCTGCCACGGTGTATTGAATATAGCGTATATCTCGCTGGCACGCTTCTCCCCCACGCCTTCAACGCTCATAAGCTCCTTTACTGTGGCGTTCGCAATGCGCCGGAGCGTCTGGAACCTCTCTAGTAGACGACGTGCTATGACGGGTCCGCCAAGCCCCTCTGCCACATAGAGAATCCTTTCCCTGATCGTCGGTGGCTTCTTCTCCACACGTAGCCTCATTACACGCTTCTCAGCCGGCTTACCGAGGCTTTTCGCTTTCGCCGCTATCCATTCTATTGTTGCACGCTTGTTATGTGTGGGGAGCACCGGTATACCCCAGTCAAGAACAAGCTCGTCAATGACGCGAAGGACTGCCGCCATGTTCCATCGTGTTCTTTTCTCTATGACGCCCAGCCAGCCTTCTAGCAGAATGAGGGGCTTCACGCCGTCCTTCTCAGCTGCCTCTTTGAGGCGCCGCGCCTGGTCCCATATCCTGCCATCACGTATACTGTTCGCAAAGTCTGTCACTGTCTTCCTCTCGACTATAACTGCCTTGCTGGGCTCGCTCGCCAAGAGGTAGTAGTCTCCCACCTCGAGCTCGAGGACCGCCACACGGAGTCCCTTCTTCTTCAGCTCTTCCACAATATCCTTGTTCTTGGACGCCTCGCGGCTATCAACAACAACATCTACCGGCGCAAGAAGGCTCGACGAGATAAGCGGCATAGTGGTATCCTCCTCCAAGCCCCACTAGTCTCGCTCATCCTAAATGGCAGGGAGGTATGATTCTATTTGCACTTAGCTTGGGGCGGCATATATCCCTCAAGTAGGGCTATGTTCCCGGGGGGCGAGGACTGTGCTGCAGGTGGCTGTTGCAGCATACAGCGGGCCTCCGCCGCCCGAGGCCGTTATGGCTGCGCACAGCCTCGTAGAGGCCCTGGCATCGCGCTGTGGGCAGGTTACAATCCTTTTGGGAGGCTATCGAGGCCTTATGCGTGTCGTTGCCGACGCTGCCCTCGACAGAGGGTTACGTGTCGTCTTCGTGATCCCGCAGAGATACGAGGCGGACGAGTATCCAGAGAGTTCGGTTGTTATACGCACTGGCTTAGACGTGCGGGAGAGAAGCAGCATCTTGGTTCGCAGCGGCGACGCACTCGTGGTCCTTGGCGGGGGCCTGGGGACATTGTTTGAGGCCTTCATAGCCT